>CANSKT010000005.1 GCA_947647555.1 uncultured Peptococcaceae bacterium
GGAATCGAACCAGCGACACGAGGATTTTCAGTCCTCTGCTCTACCGACTGAGCTATCGAGGCAAAAAGCGACGCAGATGGGGTTCGAACCCACGACCTCCAGCGTGACAGGCTGGCATTCTAACCAACTGAACTACTGCGCCATAGTGACCTGTAGGGGATTTGAACCCCTGAATGCCAGCGTGAAAGGCTGGTGAGTTAAACCGCTTCTCCAACGTGCCAAAAATGGTGATCCACCCGCGATTCGAACGCGGGACACCCTGATTAAAAGTCAGGTGCTCTGCCAACTGAGCTAGTGGATCATACTCTGGTGGACCATCACGGACTCGAACCGTGGACATTCTGATTAAGAGTCAGCTACTCTACCAACTGAGTTAATGGTCCAAATCACGAAATGTAATCACATGCGCTTTAATATTATAGAACAAGTAACGCCAGTTGTCAAGCTTTTTTGCAAAAAAAACCTGCAAATTTATAAAGAATTTTAGGCGTGTGAATGTGATAATGCCGAAATCTGGCAAAAACGGCGGATAAACGCTGAATATCGGTTAAAATGCAGGGGTTTGAGTGACAAACTTTTCGCGATTTTTTGGCGCGCGCCGGGTATAATTGGCCTGATAATATCTGGCAGGAGGGGTTGTTTATGCAAAATCGTGCGGTTTTTCGGGCATATTGCCTGCTTTTGGTTTTTTTAGTGATATTGTTTCTGGGAGTTTCAATGGCCCGGGCCTGGGCCATTCCGGAGCCGGGCGGAATAGAGCCGCAGCCGTCTGACGGCTGGCGTTTGGTTATACACCAGCCTGACGGCCAACACCAGGAATACTGGTTGGCCGCAGAAACGCCGGCGGCAGCTGGAGAACTGCCGGGTTGGCAGTTGAATGAGCCCTATGTGCCGCTGCGGCTGTTGGCGGAAAAGGCCGGGGCCTCTCTGGGCTGGTTTGAATATCATAATGGCAGTATCCATACCGGCGCTGCCGTTTGGTGGCAGGACGATAAGGGGGTAATTTTGCTGCCGGGTTGCAGTACGGTTTTTGGCGTGAGCCAGTCTGCGGACGAGCCGCTGGTACATAACATGCCGGAGTATGCCCGGCCCTTGCTTTTGCAGGACGTGCTTTGTCTGCCTTTGCAGCTGCTGGACACGCTTGGTTTGGATTATACCCTGCAAGCGGAGAATGCGCAGGTTGATATCTGGCTGAATGGTGATGTAATCGTTTTGGCAGAAAATGAAGCGGACGAGCAATATTATTATAATGAAGAAAAAGCCGCGCAGGCGCAGATAGAAAATATCTGGCAGGTCATGCAGCCGCATCTGGCAGACTTTTGGGCGGAGGAGTTGGGCAATCAGCTTCTGGCCGCGGCCGAAACCAGCTTTGACCCGGCGCTGTCCGGGCGTACGCAAAATATTTTTTTGGCGGTGGAGTCTTTGCATGGCTGGCAGGCGGCGCCCGGCGCTGACTTTTCCTTTAATCAGACGGTAGGGCCGCGCACGCCGGAGCGCGGTTTTGAATTGGCGACGATTTTTGTCGATGGCGAGCCACAGCCGGGTTATGGCGGCGGTATATGTCAGGTTAGCAGTACCTTATACATGGCGCTGCGTCAAACGGAGCTGGAAATTTTGGAAAGACATTCACATTCCAGGCCGGTTGCTTATGCGCCAAAGGGCGCCGACGCCACGGTGGTCTGGAATGCGCTGGATTTGCGCTGGCGTAATAATCTGGGCGCGCCGGTTTATCTGCTTTGTCGGATTGAGGGGAACCGGCTGCGCATAGAGGTCTGGCAGGGGAATGCGCCGCGTGAACTGCCACAAATTTTCAAAATTTAAGGAAAGACCTGTTCCGTAAAAATTTTTTCTAAAAAAGCCCCGGAAGTCCCATAATTAATAATAATTAATAATAAAGAAGAATTTTGTTGACAGTTCTGTTTTGAAATAGTATAATTTTAAGTAAGAGAGCAGCAAGATTTTTGGCTCCAAGAATATTTCAGCAGAAAAGAGGAATGGATATGGCTTCATTAATTGTTGTAGGTTCGCAATGGGGCGATGAGGGGAAAGGAAAAATTACGGATTATCTGGCCAGTCAGGCGGATATGGTTTTGCGTTGTCAGGGTGGCTCCAATGCTGGCCACACAATTGTGGTTAACGGCAAAAAGCATGCGCTGCATCTTGTACCCTCCGGCATTTTTAATCCGGATACTATTTGCGTGGTTGGCAATGGTGTTGTTCTGGATTTGGGCATTGTGCTGCTGGAAATTAAAAAATTACAGGAGCAGGGCATTTCTACCAAAAATCTGGTAATCTCTGAAAAAGCGCATATTATTATGCCTTATCATTTTACAATGGACGATTATCAGGAGTCTTTGAAAGGCGATAAAAAAATTGGCACTACCAGGCGCGGTATTGGCCCTGCCTATATGGATAAGGTTGCCCGGCAGGGAATTCGGCTTATGGATTTGTTGGCTTGGCAGCCTTTTTTGGAGAAGCTGGATTATAATTTGAATGAAAAGAATGAGATTTTCCGCCGTGCAGGTCTGCCGGTGATTGAGGGCGAGATTAAGGAGCGCCTGATTGCTGATTTTGCTGTTTACCGGGAACAGATTACGCCTTATGTCGGCGAAACCATTTATCTGGTTAATGAGGCGCTGGAGGCCGGGCAGAAGCTGCTGTTTGAGGGCGCGCAGGGCTCCATGCTGGATTTGGATCATGGTACATATCCTTTTGTAACTTCCAGCAATACGGTGGCGGCCGGCAGTTGCAGCGGTGTAGGCATTGGGCCAACCAGAATTGATAAAATTCTGGGTATTGCCAAGGCGTACAGCACGCGTGTGGGCGAGGGGCCGTTCCCCACAGAATTGACCGGTGAGGCTGGAGATAATCTGCGCAATCTGGGCAATGAATTTGGCGTAACCACCGGTCGTTCACGCCGTGTGGGCTGGTTTGACAGCGTTGTGGTGCGTTATAGCGCGCTGGTTAACGGCATGACGCATCTTTGCGTTACCAAACTGGATATTTTGGATACTCTGCCGGAAATTAAAATCTGCACGGGTTATAGCCGGACGGGTGTAATTTTGAAGAAAATGCCCTCCACTTTGGAGGAACTGGCTAAATGTAAGCCCATCTATGAAACGATGCCGGGCTGGCTGGCGGATACCAGCGGCTGCCGTCGGTTTGAGGACCTGCCGGAGAATGCCCAGAAATATATTTTGCGTCTGGAAGAACTTTGCGGTCTGCCGGTTGCCATGGTGGCCGTGGGCGCGGACAGAGAGCAGATTATTGTGCGCCAGTCAATGTTTTAGGAGTAAATATTAAAATATTTTGATAGTATAAGGACCGGTAAATTAATCAGGGGAGTGTCTTAAACCGGGATTTTTAGGCCAACTGCAGGTGCAGTTTATTTAATAATATTGTAGCTCAATTTAATAATATTTTAATAAACAAAGAAGGGGTTGCTTATGATGAGCCAGACTACGAGGGACCCTGCGCAGAGGCTGGAGTCCAAATGGCAAAAAATTTTGAAAGAATTCACTAAACGTCCAAGAGATGTGCAGACGGTACCAAAAATAAACCGGCCGGGGCGTTGGTTTTATGCCTGCGCACTGAATGGCAGTCTTTATGTGCGCCATGCTCAGGAGCCGGAACATCAGGAGCGTGCCTGTAAGCTGGTGCGTCAGCGGCATCTGTTGCGTGATGAATTTGAGCAGATGTTTGAACTGTATCAGCGCTGGAGCAAGGGCGAGAAGATTTGGGGGCGTGGTCACGCCAAGGCCGAACAGCCGGAGCCGAAGCTGCAAATTTATTGGTTTGGTATATTTGCGGCGGTCTGGCCGTCCAAGCATAATTTTGGTGGTTTTAAACAGCAGGCCAGTCTGGAGCGTTGGCAGAAAATTATGGCGGAGTTTGCCAATAATCCGCATGACGTGCGGACAATGCCTACTAATCGCCGCGCCAGCAAATGGTTTTATGTTTATGTGGAGAAAAACAGTCTGTATGTTGAAAAAAGCCGCCATACCAAAGCGGAGGATTCTTGTCAGATTAGCCAAAGACGGTTTTTACGTCCCAGCGAGTTGGAGGATATGTGGATTTATTACCTGCGCCGCCGTGACGGTGAAAATATTTTCCGTGAGGCGACGGAGCGATGTCGCAATCAGGTTTACTGGTATGGTATATTTGCTGATTTAGGTTTGTAAACAAATTAAGAAGCTCAATAGCTTTTTTCTGCCTGTCAGGGCGCTGTTGAACTTCTATATATATTAAATTTAGGTTGTCAATATCTTAAATAGATTGTCAATATCTTAAATTAGATTGTCAATAACTAAAAAATGTCGATATCTTTAAAAACAGGAGGAAATTTTAAATGGAAAGAACTTACATTATGTTGAAGCCCGACGCTTTGAAGCGCGGCGTGGCCGGGGAGATTATTTCACGTATTGAGCGCAAAGGCTATAAAATCGTGGAAGCAAAAAC
Source organism: uncultured Peptococcaceae bacterium (assembly GCA_947647555.1). Taxonomy (GTDB): domain Bacteria; phylum Bacillota; class Dehalobacteriia; order UBA4068; family UBA4997; genus Avidehalobacter. The sequence goes on from CANSKT010000005.1 coordinate 4,459, forward strand.
CATGCAGCTGGGAGAGGAAATTCTGAAAGAGCATTATGCGCATATTGCAGATAAGCCGTTTTTCCCGGAATTGGTTGAATATATGACCAGCGGCCCGGTTTTGGCGATGATTGTGGAGGGTCCCGATGTGGTTCTGGGCATGCGCATTCTGATGGGCGCCACCAAGTTTGAAGAAGCTGCACCTGGCACAATCCGCGGCGATTATGCTTTCTGCACCACTGAGAATTTAATTCATGGTTCTGACAGTGTGGAGAATGCAGAAATTGAAATTAAACGCTTTTTTCGCTAAGGCGTAATTAATTTGCCGGAAAAATGGCCGTGCAAAAAATTCTTAAAAACTGATGCAGGAAATATTATTTTGTAACTAAACGCAAAAAAAGGGGGAATTGGATATGAGCATGAGAGAAAAATTGGCCGAGGCTGGCTATATCAATCTGGGCGAAATTTTCGATAATTTATCACCGGCTTTGCTGGTGGAACAGGCATTGCGCCGTGGGGAGGGCGTGCTTTCCAGCACCGGCGCTTTGGCTGTGGAAACCGGCAAATATACGGGACGCTCGCCGGAGGACCGTTTTGTGGTGGAAGATGAAACCACCAAAGACACAGTGGATTGGGGCAAGATTAATAAACCTTTCTGTCCCGAGGCTTTTGCTGCGCTGCGCAGTCGGCAAAAAGCTTATTTGGAGGGGCGCGATGTTTTCGTTTTTGACGGCTACATCGGCGCTGACGAAGAATATCGTATTCCGGTACGCGTGATTAATGAGTACGCCTGGCAAAATCTTTTTATTCATCATCTGCTGCGCCGCCCGACCAAGGAAGAACTGGCCAATTTTGAGCCGCAGGTTACACTGGTTTGCACACCGGGCTTTAAGGCCATTCCGGAATTGGACAAAACCAACTCTGAAGCTTTTATTATCCTGAACTTCACCAGTCAGGAAATTTTGATTGGCGGAGCCTCCTATGCTGGCGAGATGAAAAAATCCTGCTTCAGTTATATGAATTATATGATGCCGGAGCGCGGCGTTTGCCCGATGCATTGTTCCGCCAATATTGGCGCCGACGGCACCACCGCTTTGTTCTTTGGTCTTTCCGGCACCGGCAAAACCACCCTTTCCGCCGACCCCCTGCGTCAGCTGATTGGCGATGATGAACACGGCTGGTCTGAAAAAGGCATTTTCAACTTTGAGGGCGGTTGCTATGCTAAGGCAATTAAGCTTTCCCAGGAGGGTGAACCGCAGATTTGGAACGCTATCAAATTTGGCGCGGTAATTGAAAATGTGATTATGGACCCGGAAACTCGTCTGGCCGATTATGATGACGACAGCCTGACCGAGAATATCCGCACCGGCTATCCGGTTGATTATATTCCCGATGCTGTGCTTACCGGCAAAGGCGGTCAGCCCAAGGCTATTATCTTCCTGACGGCCGACGCTTTCGGCGTGTTGCCGCCGGTGGCAAAATTGGATCAGAACCAGGCCAGCTATTACTATCTCTCTGGCTATACTAGCAAGCTGGCCGGCACCGAGCGCGGCATCACCGAGCCGCAGGCTACATTCTCCGCTGGCTTTGGCGCGCCGTTCCTGCCCCGGGCTGTTGGCGAGTATGCTAAATTGCTGCGCGCTAACATTGCCAAATACGGCACGGAGGTTTATATGCTGAACACCGGCTGGACTGGCGGCCCTTACGGCGTTGGTTCCCGTATGAAGCTGGCTTATACCCGGGCGATGGTTACCGCTGCTTTGAATGGCGATTTGGCTAATGTGGAATATGAAACCGACCCGATTTTTGGTCTGGCCGTGCCGAAGACCTGCCCGAACGTGCCGGAGGAAGTTCTCAATCCGCGCAACACCTGGGCGGATAAGGCGGCTTATGATGAGTCGGCTAAAAAGCTGGCGGCTTTGTTTGTGGAAAATTTCAAAACATATAATGGCGTGGACGCTGATATTCAGGCGGCCGGCCCTGGCAAATAAAATAGTTCTTTAATAATATGGAGGTGGGTCGGTTTTTTGCGGCGCATCTCCATATTTTTGAACTTGGCATTCATTAAGGAGTGTGATAGTATGTCGTTGACTAAGCGTTTGGCTGTTATAGCTATTTTTATTAACATTATGTTGCTGTTTTTCTGTCCGGGCATTGCCTTTGTTGGTGAATATACCGGGTTGCGCGCATTGCTAAGTGTACTCATGGCCTTTGCGCCGCTGGTGGCGTTTGTGTTTCTGATTGTGGGCTGTGTGCCGGCTAAGGAAACCAGGTCTTCTCGGGCGGTCTGCCGCGTCGGCCTGTTCATTGTGGCTTTTAGCATTGCTTCCATGGCCTATTGCTGGGATTTTGGCCGCAATGGCGTGTATCCGCTGTTTGATGACTTGCAGACGGCTGATGTGCAGCGCGTGGGAATTTACGTTGGCACAGTGACCAATCAGAATATTACCATGGTTGAATTGGACGAAACCGAGCGCGCCGAGGTTTTGGCGCTTATGCAGCAGGTTACCTGTCGCAATCCCCATGCTTCTGTTAAGCAAACCTCTGCGCAGGACAGCGGCTGTTTTAATTTTTTCGTGAACGGTGCAGAAGGTGATAATTTCTGCTTTGGGGTTTATCCGCCATATTATGTAGACTCACATGAAATCGCTTACCGGGCTGAAGATGAGCAGGTCTGTCAGCAGCTGGCGGATTTGTATGCGGAACTGCGGACAAAATATGAGCCGGCAGCTTTGGCGGCAGCCGGGGATTGATAGTTATGAGCAATTTTAAAAGAGTGCTTTTTCTGGCGCTTTTACTCAATTTGCCCATGATAATATTTGCTTATGCTTTGGGATTTGGCAGTGGGCTAGAAAATATGTATCATTGGGCATTGGCTGTTATATTTTTTACTTTTCTGGCCATACCCCTGCTGATTTTGGGTCTGGCTGTGCAGCGGCCCAAACTTTCTCGAATGATTGGCTGCGTGGGGCTGGTTATATTCGCTTTGGCGCTGTTCGGGCAGGTTGGCGGTTATTATTATAAGTTTAACGGTGTTTGGCAGCCGGAAAAATATGCCCAAATGAACGAGCAGACAGAGCAGGTACGTCAGATTTTAATAGGTCAGGATAATTTGGCGATTGAGGAAGATGATTGGCCGCGTGTGCTGGATTTAATGCAGCAGATAACCTATCGAAATCCTAATTACTGGATTAAATCCCCCGGCGATTTGTTGCCAGAGGCAAATTATAATTGTCGTTTTCTGGTTTGTTATGCTGATGATAGTTGTCAGAGTGTAATACTTTATCCGCCATATTATTTGGGCTATGAAAGCGCTTATCGCGCCGGTGATGAGCAGGTCTGCCAGCAGCTGGCGGATTTGTATGCGGAACTGCGGACAAAATATGAGCCGGCGGCTTTGGCGGCGGCGGAATAAATTTTGAAAAAAGCATAAGAAAAATAGCCGCCCGGTTTCGTAGACAGGTTGCGGCTATTTTTAAACATAAATCTTTTTTGGGCTGACCCGGTTTGATGATCAGCTCTTTGTGCTTCTATTTTAGTATAAAAGATTTTGATTGTTAATAACTAAAAAACAGGCTATCATCAAAAAAGGAGGGGTGCATAGAATTAAAATGCAAACTTGCTTTTTCATATTATTTATGTTAGAATATTTGAAGAAAAGAGAATATTCGTTCAATATGCGGCTGTCCCTCAAGGAACCACGAAGCGCAAGCGAAGTGATGAGAGGGTGACGTTATCCCCCTCTATCGCTTACATAGGAGAAAAGGGGGTGCTGCCATGATTTGGATAAGCATTGCCGCCCTGATTATGCAGGCTATTCAGCTTGCTGTTCAAGTGGCAGAGTTTTTGAAGAATAAAAGCGCACAAAAATAGCCGCCCTCCTCGACAAAAGATAGCGGCTATTTAATGCCTGTTAGAGGGGTAGACGTTGAAAACGAATACCTCTTTTCTTTATTATATGCAAAAACAGCCTGAAAGTCAATATTTTAATAAAAATATCTTTGTTAAATCTTACAAAAATGTAAGATTGGCGGCCGAAAATGCAAGGTAAAACTACTGGTACGCGTTGGCTGGCTATGATAAAATAAAGGCATAATAAGCTATAAAATAAATGTGTAGTTGTTAAAAACGGAAAGGAGCTATTATGTCAATTTTAGAGGTAAATGATTTGCAGAAAATTTACACCACGCGTTTTGGCGGCCAAAAGGTGGAGGCGCTGCAAAGCGTCAGTTTTAAGGTGGAAAAAGGCGAGTGGGTGGCTATCATGGGGGAGTCCGGCAGCGGCAAAACTACGCTCTTGAATATGGTGGCGGCGCTAGACAGACCAACCGGCGGCACGGTGCTTTTAGACGGTAAAAATCTGGCGCAGATTAAGGAAAGCAGTATTGCTGCTTTTCGGCGTGATAATTTGGGCTTTGTTTTTCAGGATTGCAATTTGTTGGATACATTCTCGCTGGCGGATAACATATATTTGCCGTTGGTGCTGGCGGCCATGCCATATAAGGAAATGGCGGCACGGATTGTGCCGCTGGCGGAGCGGCTGGGGATTGCCGGGCTGTTGAGCAAATATCCTTATGAAGTTTCCGGCGGCCAGAAACAGAGGGCAGCCGTGGCCCGGGCGTTGATTACCCGGCCGCAGCTGGTGTTGGCCGACGAGCCAACCGGTGCATTGGACTCCCGGGCGTCTGATGAACTTTTAGAACTGTTTCAGCAGATTAATGAGGACGGCCAAACCATTCTGCTGGTGACACATTCGGTTAAGGCGGCCAGTTATGCCGGCCGGGTGCTGTTTATCAAGGACGGCCGGGTTTTCCACCAGCTATATCGGGCGGAGCAATCGCGCCAGCAGTTTTATCAGAAAATTACCGAGGCATTAACGCTGCTGACCAGTGATGGTGCGGCCGAAAATATCGCCGGAAAGGGCGGTGTGGCCTGATGCGCGGTTTAGGTTTTTATCTGCGCCTGGCCGGACAGGGTATTGTAAAAAATGCTCGGGTTTACCTGCCTTATATTATTACCTGTCTGGGCATGGTGATGATGTATTATATTGTAGGCGCGTTGGAAAGCAGCAAAATTGTGGCCGAGATGCGCGGCGGCAGCACGGTTCAGGATGTTATGTCGCTGGGTGAAATGGTGATAGGCTTTTTCTCGCTGCTGTTTTTGCTTTATACCAATTCTTTTCTGCTGCGGCGACGCAAGAAAGAGTTTGGCCTTTATAACATTCTGGGCATGAGCAAACGCAATTTGGCCTGGGTGCTGCTGCTGGAGAATTTGATGGTGGCGGCGCTGGCACTGGTTGGCGGTTTGGGGCTGGGTATAGTTTTCAGCAAGCTGGCGGAACTTTCTCTGAGCCGTTTGCTGGCGGTGGGGCCAGATTTTGGCTTTGAAATTTCTATTGTGGCTATTATCAGCTGCCTGAAGCTTTATGGTCTGATTTTCCTGTTGCTGTTGCTAAACTCTTTGCGGCAGGTGCATATGGCGCGGCCGGTGGATTTGCTGCGCGCGCCCAATTTCGGCGAGCGGCCGCCGCGTGCTAACTGGCTGTTTGCGCTGCTGGGTCTGGTGTTGCTGGGCGTAGCTTATTGGCTGGCTGTCACAATCGAAGACCCGATTATGGCTCTGGGGCTGTTCTTTGTGGCGGTAATTTTGGTAATCATCGCTACTTACCTGTTGTTTATGGCCGGTTCGGTGGCCTTTTGCCGGCTTTTGCAAAAAAATAAAAAGTTTTATTATCAGACGCGGCATTTTGTGGCCACGGGCAATATGCTTTTCCGTATGCGGCGCAACGGCGCTGGTTTGGCCTCCATCTGTATACTTTCCACCATGGTGCTGGTGATGATTTCTACCACGGGCTGTCTGTTCTGGGGCAAGGAAGACGCGCTTTTACAGCGTTATCCGCAGGAAATGATATTCTCGGTAAAAAATATTTATGATACGGATAATCCGGCCGACCCGGAATTTTGGGCGGCACGACAGCAATCGGTGGCGCAGTATCGCCTTATGATTGAGCAGGCAATGGCGGAACGCGGCTGGCAGGCGCAGAATGTTTTGGATTTTGTGCACTTGGACGTGGCGGCCTTTAATCAGGAGGGGGAATTTCGTTTTGAGCCGGCGGTTTATGATGATGAAAGTTTTTTGCAGTCGTTTTCAGAGATAACAATGCTGCACTTTATTACGCTGGCGGATTATAATAATAGTATGAATATGGCGCTGGAGTTGCAGCCGAACGAAATTTTTATTTGTGAGGATTTGCAGCACCCATACACGTTAACGAATTTGTATCTGCCACAGGCCTCGCAGCTGCCGGAATATCAGGTTAAGGCCACGCTGCCGGCTTTTCCGCCCACCTCAATCAGTGACAGTATTTTGGGCGTGCAAGAACTTTGGCTGGTGCTGCCGGATATGGAGGCGCTGGAGGAGGTTTATGCAGCACAGGCCGGGGTATACCAGGAGGGGCGTTCATTGGTTAGCTGGTATTATGCCTTTGATTTGCCGGAGGACGTTGACCCGGAGAACAGTATGGAAATAGTGGAACAGGTCTGGAATCAGGTTGACGAGCTTAAATTTGCCGAGAGAGAGGCTGAATATCCGGTAAATTTATCTATTGGTTACAATGCGCGTGAAAGTGAGCGCGTTTGGTTTTACAGCATGAACAGCGGTCTGTTTTTTCTGGCGATTGTGCTGACGATTGTGTTTGTGACCGGGGCGCTGCTGATTATGTATTACAAGCAGCTGATTGAGGGCTATGAAGACCAGGCCGGTTTTGATATTTTGCGCAAGCTGGGCATGACGACCCGGGAAATTCGGCGCAGTGTTAACTGGCAGACGCTGATTTTGTTCTTCCTGCCGCTGCTGGTGGCCGGGATACATCTGGTTTTTGCTTTTCCAATGCTCTCGCAGCTGATTATGCTGTTTGGTGTAATGAATATAGCGCTTTTGAGCAAAATTTGTGTAATCTGTTATCTGGTCTTTGCCATATTCTATATTCTGGCTTATCTGGTCACGGCGCGTCTTTATTATCGGATTGTCACCGCCTGAAAATTGTGTATTAATTTGTGGATAGTGTGAAAAATTAAAAAAATACTGCAAGATTTTGTGGAAAAAAACGGTATTTATAGTGAAAACAAAAAATGTGATACACATAGTTGTGGAAAGTTGAGGTGAACGAGATGAAGAAATTTTGGCAGATTATGAAAGCTATGGTGCTGGCCGTTTTCTGTATGGGGCTGCTGGTTGGCGGAACCTTTACCTGGAAAGGTTGGCAGTTATATCGTCAGGTTGTGGAGGAGCAGCCGCTGGCGCAGGTTGTGGCCGAGGTTCGGGCGGCGGAGAATTATACTCGCCTGGAACAGCTGCCGGATTTCTACTTAAACGCGGTAGTGGCCGTGGAAGATAAGCGCTTTTATCGGCATGATGGCATTGACCCTATCTCCATTTGCCGGGCGGTACTGGCTGATGTGCGAGCAGGCTCCTTTGTGGAAGGTGGCAGTACGATTACACAGCAGCTGGCCAAAAATCTTTATTTCACGCAGGAAAAGAAGTTGGAGCGCAAAATTGCCGAGGTATTTGTGGCCTGGGATTTGGAAGAACTTTGCGAGAAAGATGAGATTTTGGAACTTTATGTTAACGATATCTATTTTGGCGCCGGGTATTATTGCATTCATGATGCCGCGCAGGGTTATTTTAACAAGCTGCCGGCAGATTTGACCGACGCAGAGTGCGCTTTGCTGGCTGGTCTGCCTAATGCGCCCAGCGTGTATAACCCCAAGAAAAATCCGGAGCTGGCGGCGCAACGTCAGCAGCAGGTGCTTAAACGTATGGTTAAATGTAATATGCTGACCCCGGAAGAAGCCAGCGACCTGGTTATCTTGGCTCAGCTTTTGGAGGCCTTTGAAACGCTTTAATAAGTTAAATATAATAATAACAGCACAGGCGAACAAAACCTGTGCTGTTATTATATTACATATCCGCAGTTACATTGTTAACGCCATTGCTGCCGTTACCATAAGTGCCGGTGCCGTAGGTGCCCATGCTGCCGTTGCCGCCATTACTGCGGCTGGTGCCGTTGGTGGCGCCGGTATAGCCGCTGTTGGTGCCCATACCGGTATAGCCATTGTTGGTATAGCTGGTTGGCGTGCCGGTTGTGCCGTTGCCATTGCTGCCGGTTTTATTATTGCTGCAGCCGGCCAGCGTCGTCATGAGCAGCAATGCGGCGGCCATAAGATAAGCAAATCTTTTCATTATTAACTTCCTCCGTTTATAAAAATTTTTTCTAACTGTTTGTTAGTATGCAGCTTTTTGGAGAAAGTATAATATGAATTTTTTGCCATTTATATGCGAATTATAGTTGAAAATATAATGAAATAGAAAACCCTCAGTTCGCAGCTGAGGGTTTTTGTTTTGGTGTTTTTTACTTAGAATAAAAATGTTTACCGTTTATATATTCTGCTAATATTATATTATTAAAAAATATTATTGTCAATGTTTAAACTTCAAAAACGCTTTCGCCTAAAAATTCCTGTAACAGCGAATAGGCCGGTACGGCTTTGGGGTCTGCTGGCACAAAGCAGTTAGCCAGTTTGAGCAGGCGGCGCGCTTCGGGATAGGCCGGGCTGATTTCTGGTATCGCCAGCAAATGTGGTATAATCATGGGCGCCAGCAAAGAAAATTCATAAATCAGCGAGGTGTTGAAATAATAATCGGCCGCGTCCTGAAAAGGGAAAATGTTCTTTTCTTCGCCGTTGCGTACTTTGTTCCAGGTCAGCAGGGTTTTTTCCGCAGAAATGTTGCGGAATTTAACATCACGCACCAAACGGCGTATTTCCCGGTTATCGCTGGTGGAAATCGGCATTAAATTATCCAGGCTCAATGTGGTCATACAGGAAATATAAATTTTTAATTTGTTGGCGGCCGGAATATCTTTGGTTAAAGCTTCATTAATACCATGAATACCCTCCACCAGCAGGATATTATTTTCGCCCAGTTCCACAGGGATAGTGCGCTCTGAACGGGTGCCGGTTTTGAAATCAAAAACGGGCATTTCCACCGGCTGACCGCTAATCAGCTGTAAAAGGTGTTGATTAAACAGTGGGGTGTCGATAGCGGTTACGGACTCAAAATCCGGTTGGCCGTCCGGCCCCAGCGGCGTGTCGGCATTGTTCAGAAAGTAATTGTCCATGGAAAGGGTGATGGGGCGCAGGCCCTGATTGCGCAACTCAATAGCCAGACGGTTGCAGAAAGAGGTTTTGCCGGAACTGCTGGGGCCGGCAATCAGTACCAGACGCACCGCGGGGAATTTTTGGAAAATCTGGTCGGCAATATGCTGCAAGTTGCGCTCCTGGCGAGCCTCGGACATGATAACTAGACTGTGAAAATCATTTTTTTCAACATAGCGGTTCAAATCGCTGCAATAATTGATATTCTGCATATTTGACCATTTGCTGTAATTGTCCAAAGTGGCGTTCAGGCTTTTGGGATAAGCCAGCTGGTTTTTATTGCGCAAATCGCTGGGGGTGTTGTAATAATCGGTGAGAATAAAGCCGTCTTCAAAGGGGCAAAGACTGAATTTTTCCAGATAGCCGGTGCTGGGCACCAGTTTGCTGAACATTTGGCGCGTATGGTTGCCGATAGAATACAATGTTGCCTGTTTATCCGGGATTTTATAAAGCGTTTGCGCCTTGGCAAAATCACCGCAGGCTTTAAAATAGCCGATGCCCTCGTTTTTGTTGATGATATCCTTGCGAATGGGCAGGTTAGCCTTGGCTAATTCTCGCATTCTTTTTTCAATACGGGCAATATCGCTGGCGGCCAGAGGGCGACTGCTGCCGTCTTCTGCCAGACGGCAAAAACGGCCATAACGCAGAGAGTGCATAACAGTCAGCTGATGTTTGGGAAAAAGTTCAGCGGCCGCGGCAGAAAGCAGCAGCGCTAATGAGTTATGCACAATACGGCTGCCCATTGGCGAGGTAGCCTCCAGCCATTCAATTTCTGAGGAGCAATAAAGCGGATAATTTAAGTCTTTAAGCAGATTGTTAACAATCGCGCCCACGATTGGCGAGCGATTGGCGGACTGTTCTTCCGCATTGGGCAGAAGCATATCGGGCTTCAGCTGTTCCAGACGCAGGCCGGGCGTACAGCTTTGGGTATATTCCCGGCCGTTCTGCTGCCAGGTTATGGTAATCTGTTGTTTCATATTTCTAATACACCTCGATTTTAAGTTATTGATATTTAAACATTTAAACTTTGGACGATGTGAGTGTTGGATATATATTTATTCTATTATAGTATAATATAATTCCGCCCCAAATGCAATAAAAAAGCAGAAACATTGCGTTTCTGCTTTAATTACATAAATTTGAAAAGGAATTTATTCGTGCCAGCGAGAAAAGAAATGTCTTGACTCCGCGGCAACCACGCCGGAAAGCGCCACCAGCGCCACCAGGTTGGGGAAAGCCATCAGGCCGTTTAAGGCGTCGGCCAGCGTCCAGACGGTATTCAGCGCCAGGAAAGGGCCAACCAGAACCGCCAAAATCCAGAGATAGCGGTAGATTTTAACGATGGCCATATTACCGTCGGTAAAGTATTCCACGCAGCGTTCAGCGTAATAATCCCAGCCCAGAATGGTGGTGAAAGCGAAGAACATCAGGCTCAAGGTTACGCAAAGCTGGCCGATGAACGGGGCAAAGGACATGCCCTGAGCGAATGCATAGGAGGTTACGGCTACGCCCTCCAAACCCTCCTGGAACCAGGCGCCGCTGATAATGATGGTCAGGCCGGTCATGGTGCAGATAATGATAGTGTCAATGAATACGCCAGTCATGGAAACCAGACCCTGTCTTACGCAGGAGTTGGTGGAAGCGGCAGCGGCAGCAATCGGGGCGGAACCAAGGCCGGCCTCATTGGAGAAGATACCGCGGCCAACGCCTCGTGAAATTGCTTCTTTCAGTACTGCGCCGGAGAAACCGCCAATCGCAGCAGTGCCGGTGAACGCGCTGCTGAAAATCAGCGCAAATGCTTCCGGAACTTTGCTGGCATTGCAAACCAGAATAATTACACAAACGATAATGTAGAAAGCGGCCATAAAGGGAACCACAATCTCGGCTACTTTGGCGATACGCTTGATACCGCCGATGATAACCAGACCCACCAGGAAAGATACGATAACCGCCGTTAGTACGGTAGCCCAGGTATAATTTATATCGCCGATTGAAAAAGCGATGTTGGCTTTGTTGGGGTCAAACAGGGCTTCAACTGCACCGGCCACGCCGTTAATCTGGGTTACCGTGCCGATACCCAACACACCAGCGCTGGCGCCGAAGAAAGCAAACATTTTGGCCAACCAGCGCCAGTTTTTGCCCATGCCGCGCTCAATGTAATAGAAAGGCCCACCCAAAACGTGGCCGTCCGGTTCAATGGTGCGGTATTTAATCGCCAGAAGACCCTCGGCATATTTGGTGGCCATGCCGAAGAAAGCGGCCAGCCACATCCAGAACAGTGCGCCGGGGCCGCCCAGACAGATAGCGGTGGCTACACCTACAATATTACCAGTGCCGATGGTGGCGGAAAGTGCGGTACATAACGCGCCAAAACTGGTAACCTCACCCTCGCCGTCCTGTTCATTTTGGAACATATAGCGCAGAGCGCGCGGCAGGCGGAGAACCTGCACCAGACCGCTGCGTACGGTCAGCAGGATACCGGTGGCAAAGATTAGCACCATTAATGGCCAATCCCAAATCCAGGCGTCAGCCACATTAATAAACTCAGCAAGTTTTTCGCCAAGTACCTTTAAAAAATCCATCAACATAACCTCCTGTAAACTTTATGTTTTAAATTTTAGCACATAAAACTGAAAAAAACAATATTTTAAGGTAATGTATACAAAGAATTTAGTAAAAACTTAAAATTTAAGGCACGCCTGTTTGGACTGGACAAATTGGGTTAATTGTGCTAAAATAAGCAAACAATTTTAGTGTAAATGTATTTTTAACAGATATAAATAAGGTGTCTTGCTTTTAAGGGAGGGCTATTTATGCTTTCAGTTTTTATTAACATGGGGACGATTTTGTTGGGCGGAATGTTGGGGCTGTTTTTTAACCGAAATTTCCCATCGCATATTGCTGATACGGTGATGAAAGGTCTGGCGCTTTGTGTGCTTTATATTGGTATCAGCGGCGCTCTTGAGGGCAATTATATATTAGTGACCATAATTTCTGTGGCTCTGGGCGGCGCTTTGGGGGAATGGCTGGATTTGGACGGCCGTCTGAACCGTCTTGGTCAGTTCCTGGAAGAAAAATTTGGCTCCAAAACAGCTTTGGCTGGTGCGCCGCGTAAATCGCTGGCGGAGGGTTTTGTTTCGGCCAGCATGCTTTTTTGCGTGGGCGCTATGGCTATCGTCGGTTCTTTGCAAAGCGGTCTAACCGGCGACCACAGCACAATTATTGCCAAGTCGCTGATTGACGGTATCGCCGCTGTGCTGCTGGCTTCTTCTCTGGGCGCCGGCGTGTTGTTTTCGGCGGCCGCGGTATTTGTATATCAGGGCAGCATTGTATTGCTGGCGGAGATGCTGGAGCCGCTGCTGGACAGCGCTACCGTTGCAGAAATGTCCTGCGCTGGCTCGCTGCTGATTGTTGGTCTGGCTTTAAATATGCTGGATATCACCAAACTGAAAATTACCAACTACATACCAGCTGTATTTCTTCCTATTCTCCTCCTATATTTTTTTAAGTCTTAACAATTTTTTAAATCTTGACAATTTTTTTTAATCTTGACAACCAAGAGCCAAAGAGTGCATTGTGTAAATTGGTAATATAAAGTGAACTGTTTTTAATTTGTACGTGCATTTGCCAAGGATTTAAAAGATATTGACAACCAAGAGTAAGATAGTGCAAAATGTTTTAAACTTTGTAGGCTAGTAATATAGAATTAAATATTTTTAATTTGTAAGCACATTTGCCAAGGATTTAAAAGATATTGACAATCAAGAGCCAAAGAGTGCATTGTGTAAGCTGGTAATATAAAGTGAAATGTTTTTTATTTGTAAGCGCGTTTGCCAAGGATTTAAAAAATGTAAGCTGGTAATATAAAGTGAAATATTTTTAATTTGTATGCGCATTTGCCAAAGATTTAAAAAATGTATACAGTATATTTTGGTGGACGATGCCTGAAAAATGCTTGCAATTTTGTATAAACTGTTGTATAATATCCTTAATATACAGCAGACAAATGTCCACTGCCAGAGGACAGTGTTTCGCTGGAAAGACAAAGCAAATTTTAGGAGGTTGTTATTGCAATGAAAAAGTTATTAGCACTGGTTGCTGTTTTGGCGATGGCTCTGGCTATCTGCACCGCCTGCGGCGACGACAACAAGACTGGCGGCAATGCTGACAATCAGCAGGGCAGCGGCAACAAGACCATCACGATTGGTATTTATGAGCCGGCTTCTGGTGAGAACGGCCCCGGCGGCAAGCAGGAAGTTTTGGGCGTTAAATATGCTCATTCCTTGCAGCCCACGGTGGAAATCAATGGTGAAACTTATGATATCAAACTGCAAGAGGTTGATAATCAGTCCGATACAACTAAGGCTGTAAGCGCAGCGCAGAATTTGGTTGCGGCTAACGTGTCCGTTGTTTTGGGCAGCTATGGCTCCGGCGTGGCTATTGCTGGCGGCCCTTACTTTGAACAGGCTCAAATTCCGGCTATCGGTATTTCCTGCACCAATCCGCAGGTAACAGAGGGCAACGATTATTATTTCCGCGTTTGCTTCCTGGATCCGTTCCAGGGCACTGTTATGGCCAACTTTGCTAAAGATGAAATGAAGGCTGAAACTGCTTTTGTAATCACTCAGCTGGGTGACGACTACTCCGCAGGTTTGGGTACCTATTTCAAACAGGCTTTTGAGGGCCTGGGCGGCACAGTTCTGGAAGCTCAGTTCCAGACTGGCGAAACTGACTTTAACGCTATTTTGACCAATGTTTTGAACTCTGATGCTGACGTTATTTTTGCTCCTTCTTCCATTCAGACTGCTCCGCTGTTAATTCAGCAGGCTCGTCAGATGGGCATCACTATGCCGATTTTGGCTGGCGATACCTGGGAGAATGAGTCTATTATCACCAATGCTGGCCAGTATGCAACTGAAGTATATTTGTCCACATTCTTTGATGAAAACGATACTTCCAACCCGGCTGCTTCTGAATTTGTAACCGGCTTTAAGGCATGGTTGAACGCTGACCCCCAGAACCTGACCAACAATGGCGGCGGCGATGGCGTGGCTGCGGTTTCCGCTTTGGCGTTTGATGCTTATAATGTAGCTATTGAGGCTATTAAGTCCGCTAACTCCACCGTTGGCGCTGATATCCGCAACGCTTTGCCTGGTGTTGATTACACTGGTGTTACCGGTTCCATCACCTTTAATGAAACTGGCGACGCTAACAAAGATATGGCTTATGTTAAGACTATTGACGTTGAAAACGGCAACTTCAAATTCTTGAAGACACAGTCTGTTGGCGAGTAATTTGCTTAAAACTTATCAGGCTATTAAGCTGTCTGGCGGCTGGCGAGCATTATGCTCGCCGGCTGTTGGCCGCTTTAATTAGCGCAGAAAAAAGCATTGATTTGCTGCTGAGCGAGTCAAATTCACCAGTAAATCAATGCTCTTTTATTCGCTTTTGACGGTTGTAATATCGGGAATTATTTTTGGTTTTTAATCAGTATATGCTTATAAATTTTTAGGAATGAGGTGTTGCTGCCTATGGATAACCTTTCTTATTACATACAGCAGCTGTTAACCGGCGTTTCGGTTGGCGGTCAATATGCACTGATTGCGATTGGTTACACAATGGTTTACGGTATTTTGCGGCTGATTAACTTTGCCCACGGTGATATTTTTATGGCCGCCGGCTTTTTTATGGTCTATGCTTCGGCCAGTCTGCCGTTGTATATCTCCATACCGTTGGTGTTGCTGCTTACGGTTATTTTGGGTGTTTCTGTGGAACGTATTGCGTATAAGCCTTTGCGTCAGGCGCCGCGTATGTCGATTATGATTTCAGCGATTGGTGTTTCTTATCTGCTGCAAAATTTTGCCACATATTATACTGGCGGTTTGCCTCGCAGCTATCCCACCATTCCCTTTATCAGTGAGATTATTACGATTGGGACGGTTACTACCTCCTGGATCACACTGCTGACGCCGGTTTTGACATTGGCGCTGGTGATTGGTCTGGTGGCTTTGATTAAATATACCAAAATGGGTATGGCCATGCGTGCGGTTTCCAAAGATTTTGAAACTGCCCAGCTGATGGGTATTAAGATTAACAATATTATTAGTATTACTTTTATTATTGGTTCTTTTTTGGCTGGTGTTGGTTCCATTCTGTTCTTTACCAAATATCCCACGGTTTTGCCGACTATTGGCGCGATGCCTGGCTTAAAAGCCTTTGTGGCGGCGGTTTTCGGCGGCATCGGTTCTATTCCCGGTGCGGTTGTGGGCGCGTTTGTTATCGGTATTTGTGAGAACATCATTAAGGCCATGGGGTATACCACATTCAGCGACGCCTTTACATTTGTGCTGCTGATTTTGGTATTGATTGTCAGACCCTCTGGTCTGTTTGGCGAAAAATCGACAGAGAAGGTGTGAGCATATGGCTAAAGATAATGAAAAAATCATACAGCAGAATATGCTGAAGCCAGATGGCTTAAACCCGAAAGTTAAATATTCGATTGCCGCTGTGTTGTTGGCTTTGCTGCTGTTGGGCATCTGGTGGCTGGAGCAGATTTTGCCGCCGAGTTCAATTATATTTACGGTTCTGAAAAAAGGCGCTATTTATTCACTGATTGCCGTATCGCTTAATCTGCTGAACGGCTTTACAGGTTTGTTCTCATTGGGTCAGGCCGGTTTCATGCTGATTGGCGCTTATACCTATGCGGTTCTGACTATTCCGCCGGAATCCCGGGCGGCTGTTTACATGTATTATGACGGCGGTATCATTGATTTCGCTCTGCCGGTGCCGGTGGCGATGCTGCTGGCCGGTTGTCTGGCCGGTCTTTGCGGCTTCCTGATTGGCTTGCCGGTATTGCGCTTGAAAAGCGACTATCTGGCGATTGCCACGCTGGGCTTTGCGGAAATTATCCGCGCCATTGTGCAGTATGATAAGCTGGGCCCGATTACCAACGCTTCAAACCTGCTGCGTTCTTTCCCTGTGTTCCGTTCCACACTGTTCCCGTTCATTGTGGCCGGCTTGTGTATTGCGGTAATTTGTTTGCTGATTAATTCTTCTTATGGTCGCGCTTTCAAGGCTATTCGTGATGATGAAATTGCGGCCGAGGCTATGGGTATCAATTTGTTTGCGCATAAGGAAATGGCGCTGGTTACTTCCGCCTTTTTCGCCGGTATCGGCGGCGCGTTGCTGGCCATGTTCCAGATGATGGTGCAGGCCAGGGCTTTTACCTCGGCTATGACCTATGAAATTCTGCTGATTGTGGTAATTGGCGGTATTGGTTCGATTACCGGTTCGATTATCGCTTCTTTCCTGTTTATTGCCTGCTCAGAGTGGTGGCTGCGTTTCCTGGACGAAGTTCAGATTATCAATGGTTTCCAGCTGCCGTTCATGCGCTCCGGTTTCCGTATGGTAGTTTTCTCTATTATTATCATGTTTGTGGTACTTTTCTATCGCAAGGGTATTATGGGTACCAAAGAATTTTCCATAGACGGTATTTACAAATTCTTCCGCCGGCTCTTTACGGGCGAGGGCAAAAAACCTAAGGAGCAGAAAGGGGGCGGCGCGGCATGAGTGAGAACATATTGCATGTGGAAAATATAACCATGCAGTTCGGCGGCGTGGTGGCGGTCAACAATCTTTCGCTTGATGTAAATCGCGGCGAGATTGTGGCGCTGATTGGCCCGAACGGCGCCGGCAAGACCACGGCTTTTAATGTGATTACTGGTGTTTATGAGCCGACTAACGGCCGCGTGGATTTCTGCGGCGAAAATATGATTCAGAATTATCCCAAGGGCAAAATGGCGAAAAGCTATAAGGGAGAAAATCTGGGGCTTTATAAAAATAGTATTTCTAAAACGCCTGACCAGATTACCAAGCTGGGTATCGCCAGGACGTTTCAGAATATTCGCCTGTTTTCCGGGCTGACAGTTTTTGAAAATGTACTGATTGCCAAACATATGCGCGCCCGACAGAACATTTTTAGCGCAACTTTTCGTCTGAATTATAAAGAGGAGCAGCGCATGCGGCGCGAGGCCATGGAACTTCTGGAAATTCAGGATATGGGTCATTTGAAAGATGACATTGCCGGTTCTCTGCCTTATGGTATTCAGCGTCGTCTGGAAATTGCGCGCGCGCTGGCCACGGAACCGCAGCTGTTGCTGTTGGACGAACCGGCGGCCGGTATGAACCCACAGGAAACGCAGGAACTGACTGATTTTATTCTGGAGATTAAGAATAACTATAATCTTTCCGTTTTTATGATTGAACACCATATGGATTTGGTTATGCAGATTTCCAATCGCATTTATGTGTTGGATTTTGGCAGCCTGATTGCGCAGGGTCTGCCGGAGGAAATCAGCAATAATCCCAGAGTTATTGAAGCTTATTTGGGGGTGAGCGACGATGCTGAAAATTGAACACCTTTCCGTTAATTATGGTGGTATTGAGGCGGTGCGCGATATCTCCTTTGAGGTGCCGGAGGGGGCGATTATTACCCTGATTGGCGCGAACGGCGCCGGTAAATCAACCACTTTGCGCTCGATTGCCGGTTTGCTTAAACCAAAAAGCGGTTCTATCACCTATAACGGCGAGGAACTGATTGGCAAGCCAACCGACCAGATTGTGGGCCGCGGTATAACGCTGGTGCCGGAGGGGCGGCATGTTTTTCCGGATATGACCGTTTTGGAAAACCTGAAAATTGGCGCTTATCTGCGCAAGGATAATCTGACTGAGGATATTAAATGGGTTTATGAACTGTTTCCCCGTCTGGAGGAACGCTCCTGGCAGGCGGCCGGTACGCTTTCCGGCGGCGAACAGCAAATGTTGGCGGTGGGCCGGGCTTTGATGAGCAAACCCAAGGTGATTATGATGGACGAACCGTCGCTGGGTCTGGCTCCGATTATCGTGCAGGGTATTTTTGATATTATTAAGGAAATTAATCGCCAGGGCGTTACGGTTCTGTTGATTGAACAGAACGCCAACATGGCGCTGCATATTGCGGATATTGGCTATGTTTTGGAAACCGGGCGCATTACCATGAGCGGCCCGGGCAAGGAACTGCTGCAAAATGATGATGTGAAAAAAGCCTATTTGGGCAAATAATAAGGCGGCGCGCGGTTGTCGCACCGATAAAAATAAGACACTTTCTATGCGAGAGTGCCTTATTCTTTTATTTCTGTTTCCGGTGGCGCGGTGGCCTGTGTGTTTTGTGGGCTTTGCGCGTTCTGTGCACTCTGCGCGGCCTGCCAAAAGCGAATAAACTGGGGGCAATCCCACTGATTGAAAGGGGTCAGGGTGTTGATAACGCTTAAATTGCGTTGGGTCTGCTCCCAGACGCAGCTATAAAACAGAGCCGGGCAATATTCATCTTCCCAGGCGGCCAGCAGGTTATCTATCGCCCGGCCGACATGTTCGGCGCGCCGCCAGGCCAGACGTTTCTGCGCTTCTGAAGCCAGTTCGGCCTGTTCCAGGCGCTGCGCTGAATTTATTAAAATATCATAACTCTCGCTCATAACCTTTAGGCTATGCAGCGCCATTTCGCTCATTGGGCATTTGGGCATATTTTTCATCACTTCTTTAATTTTGGCTTATGTTAAGGCGATTTTCCGCTTCAGATTGCAATATTATGATAATTCTGTAAATAAACATTGTAAAAATTGCCAGCTTCTGTTATAATAATAAAAATATCAACCTATATTATTCATATTAGAAAGGCGGAAAAAATATGTTAGACCCCAGAGAATATGCTGATTGGCAGATTGCGGCCGAGGCGGAAAAAAATATGCCGAGGCCTTATGATTGGGCGGAGCGCTTGGGCCTGCTGCCGGAGGAGATTATTCCTTATGGCAAAGTGGCCAAGCTGGATTTTTTGAAGATTATGAAGCGGCTGGCCGATAAACCGGACGGCAAGTTTATTGAGGTTACGGCGATTACGCCGACTCCACTAGGCGAGGGCAAAAGCACAACCTCAATCGGTTTGATTGAGGGCTTGGGCAAGCTGGGTAAGCTGGCCGGCGGTTGTCTGCGTCAGCCGAGCGGTGGGCCGACCATGAACATTAAGGGTACGGCGGCTGGCGGCGGCAATGCCCTGCTTATTCCCATGACCGAGTTTTCTTTGGGGCTGACTGGCGATATTAATGATATTGCGAATGCCCATAATTTGGGTATGGTGGCGCTGAACGCCAGAATGCAGCATGAATATAATTATGACGATGCTACGTTGGCAAAGCGTGGGCTGAAGCGTTTGGATATTGACGTGAACCGGGTGCAGTTTAACTGGGTTATCGACTTTGCGGCGCAGTGCCTGCGTAATATTGTGATTGGTATTGGTGGCAAGATGGACGGTTTTACCATGAGCAGCCGTTTTGCGATTACCGTTTCTTCCGAGTTGATGGCGATTTTGGCCGTGGCCAGAGATTTGGCGGACTTGCGCGAGCGTATCGGCAACATTATTTTGGCTTATGATAAGCAGGGACGGCCGGTTACCACCAAAATGTTGGAGGTTGACGGCGCGATGACCGCCTGGATGCGCAACACAATCAACCCGACCTTGTGCTGCACTAATGAGTATCAGCCTTGTCTGGTGCATGCCGGCCCGTTTGCCAATATTGCTATCGGTCAAAGTTCCATTATTGGCGACCGTCTGGCGCTGAAAATGTTTGATTATCATGTGACCGAGTCTGGTTTTGCTGCGGATATTGGTTTTGAGAAGTTCTGGAATGTGAAATGCCGTTTGAGCGGCCTGAAACCTAATGTTTCCGTGCTGGTGGCAACTATCCGCAGTCTGAAAATGCATGGCGGCGGCCCGGCGGTTAAGCCCGGCGTACCGCTGGATACAGCCTATACCAGCCAGAATTGTGAGTTGGTGGAAAGTGGATTGGCTAATCTGCTGCATCATATTAAGACGGTGCAGAAATCGGGGATTAAGCCGGTGGTCTGCCTGAACTCTTTCCATACCGATACGCCGGAGGAAGTGGCTATCGTGCGCAGAGCCGTGGAAGCGGCCGGAGCACGTTTTGCCGTATCCGAGCATTGGTTGAAAGGCGGCGAGGGCGCTGTGGAACTGGCTCAGGCTGTGGTTGAGGCCTGTGAGGAGCCGGTTAATTTGCAGTATCTCTATCCGCTGGAAATGCCGTTGCGTCAGCGCGTGGATTTGATTGCGCGTGAGGTTTACGGCGCGGACGGCGTGGACTGGACGCCGGAGGCAGAGGCCAAGGCGATTGCCTTTGAGCAGGACCCGGCATATAATGATTTTGCAACAATGATGGTAAAAACGCATTTGAGTTTGAGTCATAACCCGACCTGGAAAGGCGTGCCGAAAGGCTGGCGTTTGCCGGTACGTGATGTTTTGGTTTATGGCGGCGCCCGTTTCCTCTGCCCGATGGCCGGCGATATTAGCCTGATGCCGGGTATGGGCAGCGACCCGGCTTATCGGCGTGTTGATGTGGATACGGATACCGGTGAGGTTAAAGGTCTGTTTTAACAAACAGCCGCTTTGGTTTGAATAAAATTAGGAGATAGTAACATGGATATTTTGGATTATAATACAATAAGTATGCCGGAGTTTGCGGCCAGGCTGGCCAGTTCCAGCCCTGTGCCGGGCGGCGGCGGTGCGGCGGCTTATTCCGGTTGTCTGGGTGTTTCATTGATTGCTATGGTGGCTAATCTGACGCTGGGTAAAAAGAAATACGCCGACGTTGAGCAGGAAGTACAGCAAATTCTGGCGCGTGCAGATGAATTGCGCACCACTTTGTTTGAGGGTGTGCCAAAGGATAGCGCTGCTTTCCTGCATGTGTCGGTGGCATATAAAATGCCGGAGGGCACGCCGGAGGAGCAGGCGGCCAAGAGCGCGGAGTTGTCCTTGCGCAGTAAAGCGGCGGCTGATTTGCCTATGGAGTTGGCGCGTTGCTGTCATGAGGGTTTGCAGCTGGCTGTGCGTATGGCGGAGATTGGCAGTCTGCTGGCTGTTTCTGACGTGGTTTGCGGCGCCGGGCTGCTGCTGGCGGCGCTTAAGGGTCTGTTGATGATGGTTAGCGTCAATCTGCCGTTGGTGGATAACGAGCAATATGTTCAGGCGATGCAGCAGGAATACAGCCGGTTGCTGGTGACTGGTACCGAGTTGGAGGCGCGAGTTAACGCTGTGGTGGACGCGCGCGCCGCCCAGGTACTGTAAGATATTTTAATTGAAAAAGGAGATTGCATTAATAATATGAAGCTGGGAATTGTCGGGTTGCCGAATGTGGGCAAAAGCACCCTGTTTAATGCCATTACTAATGCTGGTGCGGAGTCTGCTAACTACCCTTTTTGTACGATAGAGCCGAATGTAGGCATGGTGGCTGTGCCCGATGAACGCTTGCAGGTTCTGACAGAGCTGCATAAATCGGCCAAAACGGTGCCGGCCTTTATTGAGTTTGTGGATATCGCCGGTTTGGTGCGTGGCGCCAGCCGCGGCGAGGGACTTGGTAATAAGTTTTTATCGCATATTCGTGAGGTTGATGCGATTGTGCATGTGGTTCGTTGTTTTGATAGTGAAACCATTGTGCATGTGGAGGGCAGCGTCGATCCATTGCGTGATATGGAAACTATTAATTTGGAATTAATACTGGCGGATTTGGAAACGGTGGAAAAACGCTGGGAAAAGGCTTCTCGTCTGGTGCTGAAAGGCGATAAATCCGCGGCGGCTGAAGCGACTTTGCTGGGCGAGTTGAAAAAGCTGCTGGAAGATGGCCGGTCGGCCAGAGCCTATGAGTTTTCTGCTGATGAGCGCGAGTTGCTGCGTGATATCAGCCTGCTGACGCTGAAGCCGGTGGTCTATGCGGCCAATATGGACGAAGCGGCTTTTGCCAATTATGAAACGGCCAATCCTTATTATCAGCAGCTGGCGGAGGCGGCAGCCAAAGAGGGCGCGGCGGTTTTGCCGATTTGTGCGGAGTTGGAGCAGGAAATTGCCGAACTACCGCCGGAGGAGCAGGAAATTTTTCTGGCGGAAATCGGCCTGACAGAAAGCGGTTTGAGCCGTTTAATCCGCGTCAGCTATGACCTTTTGGGGCTGATTAGCTTTTTGACAACCGGCGCCGACGAAACCAGGGCTTGGACGATAACGCGTGGCACTAAAGCGCCGCAGGCAGCCGGCAAAATCCATTCTGATTTTGAACGCGGCTTTATCCGAGCGGAAACGGTGGCCTATAAGGATTTAATGGCCTGCGGTTCCATGGCGAAGGCTCGGGAAAACGGTCTGCTGCGCAGTGAGGGCAAGGAATATGTGGTGCAGGACGGCGACATTATTCTGTTCCGCTTTAATGTTTGAGAAAATACTTGCAATATCTTAAACATTATATTATAATATATGAAGAACTAGGAGAGATTACCTGCGCAAAAATCGGGTAAATAGAAAAGGAACTGCCAAATAAAATGGCAGTTCCTTTTTTTGTTTGTGAATTATCATTGTCCTGCGGCGGCCTTGTTCAGCCGGTTCATGATGGCGATGCCTAGACCCTGCTCTGGGAAACGCTCGGCCAGCACCAAATCCGCCTGAATTTCATCTGTCCAGCGCAGGGCGGCGAACAGGTTTTGCGCCACCTGCGCCAAATTTTCACCCAGCAGAAAACAATGCTCTGCCCCGGCCAGACCGGTTAAGCCGTTCATGCTGGCCAGCACGGCAATGCGCGGCTCGTTTTTGCCCTCGTTCAGCAGTTGCTGATAATATTGCTGATAGGTGGTGAAAATATGTTCCGTCGGGCAAAGCAGTACTTTGGCTCTGGGCGCATAATGGCGGTATTTCATGCCGGGCGCTTTGGCAATACCACCGTTCACCAGACGCGTTTGTTCCGTCAGACCGGGTAATAAATCTGCAAGGTCGGCGGCGGTAATCACACCTGGCCGCAGAATGGCCGGCACCGGTGAGGCCAAATCCAGCACAGTGGATTCCAGCCCGGCCAGACATTCGCCGCCGTTGATGATAAGCGGAATTTTGCCCTGCAAATCATGCCAGACATGTTCCGCTTCGGTGGGGCTGGGACGGCCGCTCAAATTGGCGCTGGGGGCGGCCACCGCTATTCGCGAGTCCTGCAAAAGCTGCAAAGCGGCCGGGTGCGCCGGCATGCGCAGGCCGACTGTGGCAAGCCCCCCGGTGGTTTCCGGCGGCAGCAAACCGGGTCGCGCCGGCAGCACCAGCGTCAACGGCCCCGGCCAGAAATCACGCATTATCTGACGCGCCAGCGGCGTAACCTCGGCCAGTTCCTCGGCCTGTTGGGTCTGGCCGATATGCACAATCAGCGGATTGTCTGACGGCCGCCCCTTAACCTGATATATCTGGCGTACGGCGTTGGCGTTCAGCGCGTCGGCGCCCAGACCGTAAACAGTTTCTGTGGGAAAAGCCACCAGCTGGCCGTCTGCCAGCAGCTGTGCGGCGTTGCCCAAATTATAATCCGGAAAATAATCTATAATTCTGGTTTCCATTTTATCGCCCCCAAAAGGCTACTTTTAAATTTTGGTATGTATAATTTCCTGATAGTGAAAATCCTGTTCTGCAAACTGGCGGCATAAATCGGCGTAAAAAGCTACGGCTCCGGCAATTTCTTCTTCCGTAGGGTGGCCTTGGCGTCCGCCGCCGAACAGTGAAACAGGAAAGAAATTATAATATCCGCGGCAGCCGTATACACCTAAAATAGCTGCTTGTTTAGCATCAGCAATTTCCTTGAGTTTTTTGAAGCGTGCCGCTCCTGGAGCACCAGAAGTGAAAATTATAAAAATCCGCTGGTCATTTGGCATATGACGAGCGGCATATTGCAGGATTGGCTTATAAAATTTTTCCATAAAAACGCCGGAGGCAATGCCTACCACGTCATAGTATTGCCAGTCAATATTATTGTTGCCTATTTCTCTGACATCAATAAGTTCCACAGGATATTGAGCAGCAATTGCATCTAGCAGTTTTTTGGTGTTGCCCTGATGACGTGAGCAGTATATAATGGCAGTTTTCAAATAGTTGTCCTCCCCAAATAGGTTTATTATAGTGGTTTGCGTCCCTGTACCCAGCGGTCTAGCCCGGCCAAATCCTGTCCGGTTTGGATTTCTATAAAACCGGTTTGCTGTAAAAGCTGGCTGACGGCCGCAGCCTGTTCACAGCCAATTTCCAGCAGCAAATAAGCGCCCGGCCGCAGATAATCAATTACGCCCTCGGCCAGCAGGCGGCGGTAAAAATCCAGACCGTCCACTCCGCCAAAAAGAGCCAGTGCCGGTTCCTGCCGCACATCTTGGGGCAAATCCGCATCATTTTCGATATAGGGCGGATTGCTGACAATTAAATCATATTGCTGCTTGTCCGGAGGGGGCAGGGCGGCCAGCAAATCGCCGGCGAAAAAAGTAATATCCAGCTGATACTTGGCGGCATTTTGTCTGGCCACGGCCAACGCCGCCGGGCTGATATCGCAGGCGCAGACCTGCATTTGAGGGCGCTCCGCTTTAAGCGTCAAGGCGTATGCGCCGCTGCCGGTACAGATATCGGCCAGCGCGCCGGGCTGATTTTTCGGCAAAAGCCGCAAGGCCTGTTCAATGACCGTTTCGCTGTCCCAACGCGGAATTAACACGTCTGGGGTAACAATTAATTCAAAGTCCCAAAAGGGCTGCAAGCCGGTGATGTACTGCAAGGGCCGGCCGGTGGCGCGTTGCTGCACGGCCAGTTGGATAGCTGCGCACTGCGCCGGGTTCAGGCTGGCGGCATTTTTTTGCACCAGCTGGCGGCGCAATTCGGCAAAGGAAAGGCCGGTATAATGGCTGCAAAGCCAAAGCAGTTCATGCTCGGCGTTGTCCGGCGGCAGGAGCGGCAGCAACCGGGAAAATAATTCTGGCAGGGACATGGGGTTTACTCCACGGCTTTCAATTTTTCAGCCTGGTCGGTGGTAATCAGGGCTTCAATGATTTCGTCCAGAAAACCCTGCAAAATGCTGTCCAGCTTGTGGAGTGTCAGGCCGATGCGGTGGTCGGTGACGCGGCCCTGCGGAAAGTTATAAGTGCGGATACGCTCGGAGCGGTCACCGCTGCCTACCATGCTTTTGCGCAAATCGGCTTCAGAACCATGTGCTTCCTGTTGCATTTTTTCCAGTACGCGGGCGCGCAGAACTTTTTCTGCTTTTTCCCGGTTTTTATGCTGATTTTTTTCGTCCTGACAGCTTACGACAATACCGGTGGGGATATGAGTCAGACGAACGGCGCTTTGTGTGGTGTTAACGCACTGGCCGCCGGGGCCGCTGGCGCAGAAAAGGTCAACCCGAACATCGCCGGGGGCAAATTCAAGTTCTACTTCCTCGGCTTCCGGCAGTACGGCTACCGTGGCCGCAGAAGTGTGGATACGCCCGGAAGACTCAGTTTCCGGCACGCGCTGCACGCGGTGTACGCCGCTTTCAAATTTCAGTTTGCTATATGCGCCGCGTCCCTCCAGCAGGATTACCATTTCCTTGATGCCGCCCAGGTCGGTATAGCTGGAGGAGAGTATATCCTGGCGCCAGCCCATGCGGTCGGCGTAGCGGCTATACATTTTCTGCAAATCGCCGGCAAAAAGCCCGGCTTCGTCGCCGCCGGTGCCGGCTCGGATTTCCAGAATGACGTTTTTGTCATCGTTGGGGTCTTTCGGCAGCAGCAAAATTTTCAGCTGCTGCTCCAGCTGGGCGGCGGATTCGCGCTGTTCTTCCAGTTCCTGCTGCGCCAGTTCGCGCAGTTCAGCGTCCTTTTCTTCGTCCAGAATAATTTTCGCATCGTCGATTGCCGTTAAAGCGCTGCGATAAGCGCGGTAAGTTTCCACCACCGGCTCCAAATCGGCATGCGCTTTCATCAGCTTCTGCCAGTTGGCCTGGTCGGCAATGATTTCCGGTTTGGCAATTTCTTCAGTCAGTTCATTATAGCGTTCTTCAAGGGCTTGTAATTTTTCTAACATATTTTTTTCCTCAAAATTATCTTATTTCTTCCTTATTATATGCATTAAGCAGTTTGGTCACGCTTGGCCGTCGCCTTTTCCTGTTTTAATTTATCCTAGCTTATCAGAGTGTGCGGAAGCGTATTTTTGGCGGCGCCGGGAAAGGCCGGAACCAGCAGCAGAGAGGCCATGGCCACCTCTATCTGGGCGGCGGTGGGTTCTTTGGTGGTGATTTTTTGCAGCCAAAGACCGGGCGCCGTCAGAACACGTATGATTGGATTGTTGGGGTACTTCAGGGGCAGGCGGAAAACCTCATAGGCGATACCCATTACCAGCGGCATGGCCACGATTTTGGTTAAAATACGCTGCACAGGATTATAATTGCCGATAAATGTAAAAACAATTATCATCAGCAGCAGGCTCATGAAGATAAAACTGGTGCCGCAGCGGCAATTCAGGCGCGATTGGCGCTTGATGTTGCTAACGGTCAGGGGCAGGCCGGCCTCCCAGGCGTTGATGGTTTTATGTTCCGCGCCATGATATTGGAAGACCCGGGCGATATCCGGCAGGCGGCTGATGGCCAGCACATAGGCCAGAAACAGTCCGATGCGGATTAACCCCTCCAGCAGACTGCGGCCGAAAGGCCCCACATATTGCAGTGAGAAAGAAGCCAGACAGACCGGCAGTATAACGAAAAAGAGAATGGTTAACAGCAGCGCGCCCACAATGGCCACGGCCATTTCTTTCCAGCTCATTTGTTCTTCTTCTTCCTCGCCGGACTGAAAGGCCGACCAGGTCAGGGTGCCGAAGCCGATATACATTGACTCGCAAAAGGCCACGATGCCGCGCAGCAGCGGCAGTTTCAGCAGCGGTATGCGGTCAGTCAGTTTACGCCGGTGCGTTTGTTTATAGACGATACGGCCGCCGGGCGTGCGCACGGCCATGGCGTAACCCTGCGTACCCTGCATCATTACGCCCTCAAGCAGTGCCTGGCCGCCAAAATATTCCGGGACAGGCGTTTTTTTGTTGTTCATATAAATTAACCTCTTTTTTAGGAGTGTGGAATTTAATTATTGAAAAACAGGCGGCGAGAAAAAACTCTCACCGCCCGAAAAATGCCGCTCATTGAGCTATTTAATGCCGTATTTTTTCTTGAATTTATCAACCCGGCCGCCGGCTTCTACCATTAAACGCTTGCTGCCGGTGTAGAAGGGATGGCATTTGGAGCAAACTTCCACTTTAATCGCTTTGGAAGTGGAGCCTGACATGAATTTGTTGCCACAGGCGCAGGTTACCTCAACCTCCTGATACTGCGGATGAATACCTTCTCTCATTCTGTTCACCTCTTTCCGCCTTTGCTTGGGCGTTATCTTAGCCAGCCCAGTCTGTCCGGACTGGAGCTAATCTACATTTTTAATAAGCTTTTCAATTATAGCACAGTTAAAGGCAGATGTAAAGAGTTTATGACGATTTTTTTTCATATAAGAAACAATTTTTTAGGCGGATTTTTATGCAAATTTTGGCATAAATATAATTTAGCAATATTTGGTCTGTGGTGATGGGCCGAGGCAAAAAAAATTTTATATTTTGGCGATTTTTTTTGTAAAAAGACTGGAATTATTTATAATGGAGTGCTATAATTATTATACACATGGAGAGGTAGCCCCTGGTGATATTCTGCATGAGTTTTTTTTAGGGTTATTAAATTTTAATATTTTTTCATTATGTTTGGCCGCTTCTGGGGGTGGCTTCAGCAAAGCGGTTTTTAGAGATGGCTTTTTCAGTAAGGTTTATAATCTGTTAAGAAGAGGGCTTCTTTAAAGGGTAAGTTTTTTCCGGGAACTTTTTGGCGGCAGCCAGGCCGTAAAAAAATACGGAGGTGTAGGGAAAATGCTTTTGGGCTTGGTTTTACTCCCCTTTGCAGCGGCTTTTTTAATGCCGTTGCTCTATAAGATTTTTGGCACAAAAATTGGCTGGGTGGCCACATTGGTACCCCTTTATATTTTTGCGTCATTTTTGTCGTTGTTGCCGCGCGTTAACGCCGGCGAACAGATTGCCACAACGCTGGCCTGGATTCCCTGGCTGGGCGTGGATTTGGCGGTGCGGTTAGATGGACTTTCGCTGCTTTTTGTTCTATTAATCAGCGGTATCGGTCTGGCCGTAATGATTTATTCAATTTTTTATTTACATCATGACGAGCGCCTGGGTAATTTTTATACCTTTATTATGCTGTTTATGGGCGCTATGTTTGGCGTTTGCACATCAACCAATCTGGTGTGCATGTATCTGTTCTGGGAATTAACCTCTGTGTCCTCTTTCCTGCTGATTGGCTTTTGGTATGAAAAGGATAATCCGCGTTTGGGTGCGCAAAAAGCCTTGCTTTTAACTATGGGCGGCGGCTTTTGTATTCTGGCGGCCATTCTGCTGCTGCAAAGCGTGGCGGGCAGTTTGAGCATTGACGAACTGCTGGCGGCTAAGGATATTATTCAGGAAAGTTCCCTTTACCCGGTAATAGTGGTGCTGCTGTTAATTGGCGCTTTTGTAAAAAGCGCGCAGGTGCCGCTGCATATCTGGCTGCCGACTGCTATGGAGGCGCCCACGCCGATTAGCTGTTATCTGCACTCGGCCACGATGGTTAAGGCCGGTATTTACCTGATTGCCCGTATGACGCCTATTTTGGGCGGCACGGCGCTTTGGGGCGGTATTATTACCGTGGTTGGCCTGACCAGCCTGACCTTTGGTTCGCTGATGGCTATTCGTCAGTTTGATATGAAAGGTATTTTGGCCTATTCAACAATCAGTCAGCTGGGTCTGATTATTTCACTGTTTGGCTTTGGTACAGAAGCGGCGATTGCGGCTGGCCTGTTCCATTTGCTGAACCATTCAGCCTTTAAGGGCAGTCTGTTTTTGATGACCGGTATTGTTGACCATCAAACCGGTACCCGTGATGTACGTTTGTTAAAAGGTCTGGCAAAGGTGATGCCGATAACGGCGCTGGTTGCCTGTATCGGTTCATTCTCCATGGCCGGTCTGCCGCCGTTTTCCGGTTTCCTCAGCAAGGAACTCTTTTTAGAGGCCGCGTCGCAGGCGCATGCTTCCAATCTGGCCTTTATGGGCGATTTGGCTTACTTAATTCCATTTGTGGCCGTGGTTGCCAGCATCTTTACCTTTGTTTATTCGGTTGCCTTATTCTTTAAAATATTTATTGGTAAACAGGTTACCACTACCTCTCCGAAATATCCCAAGGAAGCAAAATGGGGCATGCTGTTGCCGGCTTTGTGTCTGGTCAGCCTGAACATTATCGTGGCGATTGCTCCGCAGGTGTTTGTTGATAATTTAATCAGCGGTGCTATTTATACCGTAACGCAGACGCATTATCATCTGCATGTTGCATTCTGGCATGGTCTGACTCCGGCCTTTATTATGACCTGTATTATAATACTGTTGGGTCTGGTTGTTTACTTGAATTATGACTGGGTTAAGAACCTGTTCTTGTCCTATCGCAGCAAAATCGGTGCGGAAAGCGCTTATCAGACTTTCCTGCATGGTCTGCCGGAGGTGGCCGGTAAATTTACTAACTGGCATATCAATGGTAAGCTGAACGATTATATGGCCTGCACGATTAGCGGCGCGTTGCTGTTTATTTTGGGTTCAATGATTTATTTCAATGCCTGGAGTAATATTGACATTTCTGATTTGGCGCCGGTGGATTTGCTGGAAATCAGTTTGGCCTTTGTGGCATCTATGGCGGCGCTGGGCGTTTGTCTGTTCAAGCGGCGTATCTGGTCAATTCTGGCTTTGAGTGTAGTTGGCTTCTGCGTATCATTCTATTTTGTAATCATGCGCGCGCCTGACCTGGCGTTGACCCAGCTGATGGTGGAAACAATCAGTACGGTTTTGTATCTGCTGGTACTTTACAAGCTGCCTTACGGCATGATTGCGGATAATCCGCCGATGTCTAATGGTCGACGTACCGTAAATGCGCTTTTGGGTGTGTTGGTGGGCTTTATGGCCTGTACGGTAACTTTGCTTGGCCAGGGCTGCAAATATTTTGATACGATTGCCTGGTATTATAATGAAAATGCTTTGCCGTTGGCCGGCGGTAATAATATTGTAAACGTAACGCTGGTTGACTTCCGTGGCTTTGATACGATGGGCGAGATTACCGTGCTCAGTCTGGCGGCTATTGGCGTGTTTGTCATGATTAAGCTGGGCCGTGAGCATTTGTATGACCGCCATGGTATGCAGCATGACCACCAGACGGCAACTGCCTTTAATGATACTGGTAACGATACGGTGGTAATCCAGACCGATAGCTATTTCCTGGACGAAAATGATTTCCCGATTAGCCCATTATAAGAGCCGGAAACGGATATCAAGGAGGTTAGAGAGTTATGAGTCCTGAAAATCCTAATATGGCCAATCTGGGCGAAGTGCAGCCGATTGCGGAAAAACGCAAGGAGCGCATTGAAACCAGCAAGCTTTTGGAGGCTGTGGAAAAAAATTATCAGCCTAAAGGCGGCGGTATTAACAATATTTTGCTAAAAACCGCTTCTCTGATTTTGATTTGGTTTATCATGTTGACCAGTCTTTATATTCTGGTGGCTGGTCATAATGCCCCGGGCGGTGGCTTTATTGCTGGCTTGATGGTATCCGGCGGCATGGTTCTGATGTATTTGTGTTTTGGCAAACCTTTTGTTTCCAACACCAGAGTAAATTATCGTCTGTTTTTGCCGATTGGCCTTTGCTGCGCATTGGGCACCGGTTTGGGTGGGCTTTTTATGGGTAAGCCGTTTTTAACCCATGCCTTTGGTCATGTGCCGTTGCCTTTCTTCGGCGATTGGGAGCTGACCTCAGCCTCCGTTTTTGACTTCGGTGTTTTTCTGGTGGTTATTGGCACCTGCCTGACAATTATAATGAACATTGGTGAGAACAAATAAAATTTGTAGAGGTCTTGGCTTATGGAACTGTTAATTTCAATTTTAATCGGCATACTGTTCGCCATTGGCACCTATATGATGTTGAGCCGTAAGCTTTTGCGTATTATCATCGGTTCAGCGTTTATGTCGCATGGCACGCTGTTAATGCTGATGACTGTGGGCAAACTTAAACGGGGCGCGCCGCCGATTGTGGTGAATGGTGTGGAAAATCCGGTTTATGTTGACCCAATTCCGCAGGCATTAATTCTGACGGCTATTGTTATTGGCTTTGCCACAACAGCCTTTGCTCTGGTTTTGGCGTATCGCTGTTATCAGGAGCTGGGTGTGGACGATACTGAACGAATGAGGGGTAATTTTGATGAGCACTAATTTAATTACTTTGCCTATCATTATCCCGATGTTGACTGCCATTATCTGTATGTTTTTACATGGTCGGGATATCAGATTGCAAAGAGTTGTGGCTGGTATTTCTGCCCTGGTATCTTTGGGCGTGGGAGTCTGCATCTTCAGCCGGGTTATAGATGGCGAAACAGTTTTGGTGTTTACGGCCTCCGGTTGGGCCGCACCTTTTGGCATTGTGCTGGCAGCAGATTTGTTATCGGCAATCATGGTAACCATGGTATCGCTGGTATCAATAGCCTGTTTGTATTTCAGCTTTGTGTCATTGGACAGCGCGCGTGAGGAGAACTATTTTTACCCGGTTTGGTTCTGCATTATGATGGGTGTTAATGGTTCATTTGTCACCGGCGATATTTTCAACCTTTACGTTATGTTTGAAATTATGCTGATGGCCAGCTACGTGCTTTGTGTTTTGGGCTGCTCGCATGGGCAGCTGCGCGAGTCCTTTAAGTATTTGATTGTTAACATGCTTTCATCTACCATTTTTGTAATCGCTCTAGCCCTGCTTTATGGTATGATGGGTACTTTGAATATGGCTGACCTTTCTGCCAAGATTGCCACATTGGAAGACCAAAGCCTGGTAACCGTCTGCGCTATGATTTTCTTCGTGGTGTTTGGCTTAAAGGGTGCGGTATTTCCGCTTTATTTCTGGCTGCCGCGTACATATGTGGAACCACCGGCGCCGATTGCGGCTATGTTTGGCGGCGTTTTGACCAAGGTTGGCGTTTACTCCATGATTAGAGTTTTTACGCTGATTTTCGTGGGCAATGTTGCTTATACGCATAATATTATTCTTATTGTAGCGGCGCTTACCATGATGTTGGGTGTTTTCGGTGCGGTTTCCCAGTTTAATTTCAAACGGATTTTGTCCATTCATATTATCAGCCAGGTTGGTTATATGATTATGGGTTTGGGTCTTTATACCGTTTGGGGTTTGGCCGGTTCAATTCTGCATATTGTACATAACATGGTGGTTAAAACCGGTCTGTTCCTGTTCGAGGGCGCTACGGAGGAAATTACCGGAACCGGTGAACTGAAAAATATGGGCGGTCTGCTCAGTAAATATCCCTGGCTGGGTTGGGGCTTCTTGGCAGCGGCCATGTCTTTGGCTGGCGTGCCGCCGCTTTCCGGCTTCTTTAGTAAATTTGTGCTTTTGCGTGCTTCTGTGGAGGCCGATAACTATTGGATTATGGCGGCTGCGTTGATAACCGGTTTCTTTACGCTGTTTTCCATGGTTAAGATTTTCTTTTACACATTTTGGGGCGAGCCTAAACCTTTGCCGGAAAAGGCTGCCACCATTAATTATGGCAAGCTGCTGCCCAGCTGCTTTATGTTGGTTTTGGTTTCTGTTGGTTTGGGTGTGGCATCGCAGCCGGTTATTGAAATTGCCATGCGCGCGGCAACTCAGCTGATGAATCCGGAAATTTATATCAATGCAGTTATGGCAGTTCCCGGTATTCGGGGCTAATTCCGGTGAGGAGGCAGTGTTATGCTGGTTAAAGTAATGTTATACCTGGTGCTGGCGCTGGTTTGGGTTGGCCTTACCGGCGAGGTTACTCTGCCCGCTTTTGTTACGGGCATAATCATAGGCATCATTATTATGAAGATTTACGGCGAGCGCTCTCTGCGCAGTCTGCAAATCAATGTGCGTCATATTTGGCCGCTGATACAACTGTTTTTCATTTTTGCCTATGAACTTTTGGTTGCTAATCTGACCGTTTTGGTGAAAGTTTTCTCGCCCAAGCTGAATATCAAGCCGGGCATTATTAAAGTTCCGATTGATATTGAGGGGCCGTTCTGGATTACTACTCTGGCTAATATGGTGACTTTAACGCCGGGCACATTGACGGTGGAGGTTTCTGCTGACAATAAATTTTTCTATGTGCATTGCTTGAATATTGATAATGAAGCAAGCGTTATTTCCAGCATTAAGGATACCTTTGAGAAGAAGATTTTGGAGGTGTATAAACCGTGAGCTGGCTTAGAATTCTGGCTGGTGAGGCCACAGATAATGCTTTTTTGGATAAATTGACATTTTTGCCGATTTGTCTGGATATTGCCATGGTGATTTGCGCCTTTAACTTTTTGGCTTTTCTGTTCCGCGTTTTGCGAGGGCCGGCGGTTGCTGACCGCGCCGTGGCAATGGACTCCTGCGGAACGGCCGTTATGGCTTTGATTGTAATTTATTCCATGCGCCAGGGTACGGATTTATATATGTCCTGCGTTTTGGTAATTGCCATTTTGGGCTTTATTGGTATGGTGGCTTTGAGTAAATATATTCAAAGTGGTAACATTGTTAATAATACCAACATTATTTTGAATGTTACAGAAGCCGAGGATTTGAAAGAGGAAGCTGACGCGGCCGAGGTTCTGCATCAGAAGATGGAGCAGGCCATTCAAAAGACGGCAGAGAAGAATGTGCGAAATATGCGCAAACAGCTTAATCGTAAGAAATAGGCAAGGAGGGCGCAGAGATGTCATTATTTTTAGAAATTATAGTTTCGCTTTTAGTTTTGGCCGGTACGCTGTTTTTGCTGGGCGGTGCGGTTGGTATTTTGCGTTTTCCTGATACATATTGCCGTATGCATGCGCTGGGCAAAGGCACCACAATGGGCATTATCTGTTTTATGCTGGCTGCTTTTATTTATTTTGCCTGGTCGGGCGTTTCTATTTGCGTACAAAGCCTGTTGGCGCTGTTGTTCATTGCCATATCCTCGCCGGTTGGCGGTCATATGATTTCCAAAGCAGCTTATCATTATGGCGTACCGCTTTGGAAAGGTTCTGTGCGTGATGATTTGCAGGCTGACTGCGAATTTATTCGTGAGGATAAAGCAGATTATTAAACATGTTCAATTTATTTATGCTGCCGCTGGTGATTTTTCTGGCTTACGTTCTTATCACCAGAAACAAATATCAAAACCGAAAGGGCGCTGGCGCTTTCTTCTTTGAAGATGATAAAATGGTGCTTAATTCCGCCTTGCCTTATCCGATATCCATTGGCGATATTGACCATGTGGAATTGAAATATAATTCCTGGGAATTGAAGCAAACAATGTCTTACAACATGTTTATTAAGGTTGTAAGAAAAAACAATAAAAGCAAAACGGTATTTTATCGGGGTTATGGCACGGCGAAGCTGGCCTATCCGGCAGATATGGCGGCCGCTCTGGAAGCCCGGGGCGTGCGTTGCCTGTTAATAGACGGTTAAAAAACTGCGTTTCATATTGAAGCAGTTTTTTTATGAACACATAGCGAATGGCAGGTTATAATTATAGAATTAAATAAGTATTTGAATGGCGCAGATAACCAGAATTGCGGCCATAGCCAAATTGAATGGACGGAAATATTTTCTGATAAAGTTTTGCAGCAGGCCGCCGGCCAGACCCCAGGTTAAAAAGCCGCTGGCGCCAATCAAGGTTAAAATCAGCGCATTGCCGGCGGCGAAAAGCGGATTTTTGCTGACCGGCAGAACATAGGCGGAAAAAACCGTAAGGCCGTACATATAAATTTTGACATTGATGAACTGTAAAGCCATGCCTTGCAGGAATGAAGCCTGACGTCCGGCTGCATTATCCGGCTGGCTTTTGGCGATATGCCAGGCCAACCAGAGGATATAGGCGGCGCCAAGGTAGGTTAAGATAGTGGTAATGCCAGGCAAAAACTGCGCCAGTCCCCAGCAGAAAATTCCGCAGATACTCATTACGCAAAGGAAACCAACGGCGATGCCATAAAGCACTTTTTTTCCCTCATGCCAGCTGTTTTGGGCAATGGCGTGCAGGGATAGAATGTTATTGGGGCCGGGAGTGAAAGCGGCAACCGCGGCATAGGGCAGATAGGCGAGGACGGTGGGAAGTAAAATTTCTAACATGATTTAATCTCCTTGGCAAAATATTATTTGAAAAATATTGCAATATGTTTTCTTATATAGTATAATACTGCAAAATAATACTTTTGTCAAATTAATGCTTTTTAATTAATGTATCAAAAAGTTTTAAGTATTGGTGTTTGCGGAGGTGAACTATGGAGTTAAAGTATCTGGAAACATTTCAGCGTATTGTGCAGGAGGGCGGTTTTGCCAAAGCTGCCGCCAGTTTAAATTATACTCAATCGGCGATAACTTTTCAGGTGGCCCAGCTGGAGCAGGAACTTGGCACGCAGCTTTTTGAAAAGGTGGGGCGGCGTATGGTTCTGACTAAAGCTGGCGAGCAGTTGCTGCCTTATGTTAAAGGGGTTATGGAAGCTTTGGAGCGCATGCAGAATTTTCAGGCGGATTTACGGGAATGTCGTGGGGATTTGCAGATTGGGCTGGGTGAAACCTTGCTTTGCTATAAAATGCCGCCTGTTTTGCGTGAGTTTCATCGCCGTGCGCCGCAGGCTCGACTTTTTTTGCGCTCCATGAATTGTTACAGTATTCGCGATGAACTTTTGCAGGGCAGTTTGGATTTGGGGCTTTTTTATGATGATGTTGGCGGTTTTGGCAATAATTTGCTGTCCCTGCCTTTGGGGGCTTATCCGTTGGCGTTGGTGGCGGCGCCGGAAGTGGCGGAGGCTTATCCTGATTTTTATACGCCGGGACAGGATTTGGCCCTGCCTTTTATTATTGATGAACCGGATTGTATTTTTCGGCAGATATTTGAGGATTATCTGCAACGCAAACAAATTCGTCTGGGGCATACGATTGAACTTTGGAGTATTCCTACAATTAAAAATCTGGTGATTGGTGGGCTTGGTATCAGCTTTTTGCCGCGCTTTACGGTGCAGGAGGAGTTGGCCAGCGGTCAGCTGCTGGAAATTGAGTTGGATAAAAGCATGCTTGCCACTGAACGAATTAATGCGGTCTGCGCCAGACATAAAAATAAGTGGGTAAGCCCACTTATTTTTATGTCTGGCGCAGACCGCATTTTAGTAAATTATAAAACCGCCGTTTGGGCTGATAACCTGACCGGTGATAAATTTACTTTCCGGGGAGATTAACCAGGATACGGCCGCGGCGATATCTTCCGGCTGACCCAAACAGCCCAGCGCCGTTTCTTCTTTTAGGGCGGTAATTTCCTCCGGGTTGAGCCGGCTGTTCATTTCCGTGTCGATAACGCCGGGGGCGACGCAGTTAACGCGGATTTGCGAGGGGCCAAGTTCTTTGGCTAACGCTTTGCTTAAGGCAATCAGCGCGCCCTTGCTGGCAGAATAAGCGGCCTCACAGCTGGCCCCCACCAACCCCCAGATTGAAGCAATATTGATGATAACGCCGTTTTTCTGGTGTATCATGTGCGGCAGTGCGGCCTGAATACAGTTAAACGCGCCGTCTACATTGACCGCAAAAATGCGCCGCCATTCGGCTGGGGTGATATCGGTGAGCAGGCCGAAATGTCCAATGCCGGCATTGTTGATGAGGATATCCACGCCGCCAAAATGGCTTTGTGTCTGGGCGAAAAGTTGGGCGACGGCTTCCGGTTGGCTGATATCGGCCGGCAGAGCCAGCGCCTGACCGCCGTTTTGTTGAATTTGTTGGCAGACTTGGGCGGCTTTATCGGCCTGCTGCTGATAGTTGACGATAACGCGGCAGCCGTCTGCCGCCAAACGCAGGGCAATAGCCTTGCCGATACCGCGGCTGGCTCCGGTTACTAATGCAGTGGGCATAAAATGTTACCTCCCTGGTGTTGGTTGGTCTGGCGCCGGCCAACGCCTGTTAAAGTATAATAAAAGCAGACCGGCTGCAATGCCGATAATGCTGATAACCTGCGCCATTTGCAGAGGGCCGAGCATCAGGCTGTCCGTGCGGAAATGCTCAATGCAGAAGCGGCCACAGGAATAGAAGATAAGATAGCAGGCCGCGATATCGCCGGTTTGCCGCAGGGCGCGCGGACGACGCAGGGTTAAAAACAGCAGCAGGCCAAAGCCCAGCGCGTCCCAGATACTTTCATAGAGGAAGGTGGGGTGGCGATATGCGCCGTCAATGAACATGGCCCAGGGCAAATCGGTTTCATAACCGTAGGCCTCCTGATTGAAAAAATTACCCCAGCGGCCGATGGCCTGCGCCAGAATAAGGCCGGGGGTGATGATATCAGCCCAGAGCCGAAACGGCACATTCTGTTTGCGCGACATGATGAACAGCACCAGCGCGCCGGCCAGTATGGCTCCGTGAATGGCCAGTCCGCCATGCCAGATGGCGATGATTTTTTCCGGGTTATGGCTGTAATAGGGCCAGTTGAAAGCGACGTAATAGAGCCGCGCGCCTACCAGACCCAGCGGTACGGCGGCCAGCGCCAAATCCAGCAGGTAATCGAAGCTGATTTGGTGGCGAAGCGCCAGTCGCCAGCTGATAAATACCGCCAGAATAATGCCGCTGACAATTAAAATGCCGTACCAGCGCACGGTGAGCGGCCCGATTGTAAAAGCTATTGCTGACATGCTAATCCTCCTTGTTTATCCTTTTATTTTAGCTTAAAAAAAGCAATTTGTCCATGTTTTTTTTATGAAAAATGACGGCGGCCGGGGCATAATCCGGCGGAAAATGGGGATATATATTGTTAGGTTAGAAAAAAGGAAGTGTGTGGCTTGAAGCTGATTTTACGAGCGGCGGCTTTGACTGCCGGGATTTTTTTCTGGGCAAATGCCGGCGTGCCGGCAACAGCGCAGACGGCTCCGGCTGATTTTTACAGGCAGGCGGAGGCTGGCTGGCGGTTGTATGTGGCGCAGCCGGGCGATAATTTTTTAATATTGGGGCGGCGTTTGGGCTATGCGCCGGAACTTTTGGCGGCTTTAAATAATCTTTCGGCCGGTTATTGCTGTCAGGGCGGTGAAAATTTGCGCCTGCCGCAGGGTTTGCCTTTTGATGAGGTTTGGCTTGACGACGCTGACCGCAGTACGACGGCGGACGGCGCCGGGCGGCGTTTGGCCAGCCGCGGCGGTGTGAATGGAGCGGATAGTAGGGCGCTTTTAAGCGGCCAGAAAACATGGGCGGCTCCTCTGCTGGTTAAAGGCACGGTTACCTCTGCTTTTGGCAGCAGCCGCAGCAGCACCGGGCCGCATCATGGTTTGGATATTGCCGTGCCTAAGGGAACGCCGATTTTGGCGGCGCATGGCGGTACGGTTTTGGAGGCCGGCTGGAAGAATGATGTTTATGGTTATGCCGTGGTTTTGGAGCATGGCAACGGTTGGCAGACGCTTTATGCGCATTGCAGTCAGGTTTTGGTGACGCCGGGGCAGCAGGTGCGTCAGGGGGAGCGGATTGCGCTGGTTGGCTCCACCGGCAACAGCACCGGGCCGCATTTGCATTTGGAATTGCACAAGGACGGTGCGTTTTTGAACCCGGCGGATTTTTTTACCGGGCTGCTGCTTGAGGTTTAAGCGGCAAATTGATTTTATTAATAGAAAAAACCGGCTGGGTGGCCGGTTTTTTTGTTGTTATTTTTGGAAGTATTTTTTCAAACGCTCGGCTGCTTCCTGCGTGTCTTGCAGACTGCCAAAGGCTGTCAGGCGGAAATAGCCCTCTCCCTGCTGGCCGAAGCCGGAACCGGGGGTGCCGATGATGTTCAGTTCGTTTAACAGCAGGTCAAAGAACTGCCATGAGGTTTGGCCGGCCGGCGTTTTCAGCCAGATATAGGGGGAGTTTTCACCGCCGGTGCAGCTGAAGCCCAGATTCAGCAGGGTATCGCGGATAATTTTGGCGTTTTGCAGGTAATGGTTGATGACCTGTTTAACCTGCGCCTGCCCCTCTGGGGTGTAGATGGCGGCCGCGCCGCGCTGAACGATATAGGGAACGCCGTTGAATTTGGTGCTTTGGCGGCGGAACCAGAGGGCGTTCAGGCTGGTTTCAGCAGCGGCGCCGTCTGGGTTTTGGCCGCGCAAGGCCTGGGGAACGACTGTCCAGGCGCAGCGAGTGCCGGTGAAGCCGGCTGTTTTGGAGAAGCTGCAAAATTCGATTGCACATTCCTGCGCGCCGGGGATTTCATAAATGGACTGCGGCAGGGAGGGGTCTGTGATGAACGCTTTATAGGCGGCGTCATAGAGGATAATGGCCTGATGTTCCCGGGCGTAGTTTACCCAAGCGGTTAACTGCTCTTTGGTGAAAACCGCGCCGGTGGGGTTGTTGGGCGAGCAGAGGCAGATTAAATCAGCGTGCCAGTCCGGCGGCTCCGGGCAGAAGCCGGTTGCTTCTGTGCAGGGCAGAGTGCGCACCTGTCGGCCGGCCATAATGTTGGTGTCGATGTAAACGGGATAGACGGGGTCTGAGACGGCTACCACGTTGGCGGCGCTGAAAATATCACCGATATTGCCGGAATCGCTTTTGCTGCCGTCGCTGACAAAGATTTCAGAGGGTTGCAGCTGTACGCTGCGTGGGGCGTAATCATTTTGCAAAATGGCGTTAATCAGAAAATCATAGCCCTCATAGGGGCCATAGCCGCGAAAGGTTTCTGCGGCCCCCATTTCCTGCACGGCCTGCTGCATGGCCTGCACTACTGCCGGGCAAAGCGGCTGGGTGACGTCGCCGATGCCCAGACTAATCAGCTTTGCCTGGGGGTGGGCCTTTTGATACTGCGTCCGTTTATCGGCAATTTCTGCAAAGAGATAGCTTTCGGCCAGTTTGTTAAAATTGTCATTAATATAAACCATTTTTTGATTTTTTCCTTTCTGTAATAATCTGTTTTGACGTGCATAATCTTAATCTATATTATTATAGAAGATTGCGGCTGGATATGCAAGCTATACCGCTTTTGTATTCAGAATTTTTTCATTAATTTAAGATATTGACAAGCCAGGAAAAGATTAGTAAAATATAAATTAACATGAATTAAGAGGAGGTTTATCTTTAATGAAGAAAAAGGTTTCAGCTATTTTGTTGGTTTGGCTGGCGGCTTTTTGTCTGCTGCCGGGAATGGCCAGGGCAGAAATTAAGGAGTGTAATGTGCCGGATATTAGTTGGTGGCTGTATAATCTGGCCGATGACCAGGGGCTGACTGATAAATCCTATGAGGATAAGGCCAAGGTAATGGTTTTCTTAAACAGAACCTGCGCTAATTCTCAGGCCAGCATCAGAGCGCTGGCGGCCAGCAAATGGGCAACAGACGACAGGATTCAGATAATTGCGGTTTGCCTTAATGGTACTGATGAGCAAATTCAGCAATTTAAGAACACATATGCTGCAAATTGCGGCAATATAGTTTTTGCCAAATCTAACAACAATCTTAATGTTTGGAATGATTATATGAGCGCCTGCGGTATAAATGGAGGCGGCTATCCTTTTAATTTTGCAATTCTTAACGGTAAAATTCTTTATACCTGGGATACATGCAATAGCATAAGGGATTATGATACTGTTTTTAATAAGTTATTAAATGAAGAAGTTCCTGACGTTTATCAGTTTAAAATCAACGGCGTTGAAAATTATACAGAGGCTTATGCTGTTTTGGCAGAGTTAAATGCGCACCGTATGGCCAATGGGCGGCCGCCATTATATATGGACGAAAAATTGCTGGAGGCGGCCATGCAGCGCGCGGCGGAAAGCGCTGTTTATTATGGCGGCCCGGAGCATACCCGGCCGGACGGCAGTGTTGGTTTGACGATTATCCAGGGCAATGTGAATAAGGCCGAGAATATTGCGGTTGGGTATAGCAACGCTTCGGCGGTTATGGCCGGCTGGAAAAGTTCACCGGGACACAATGAAAATATGCTGAATAATATTATGACGGCGGCTGGTGTTGGCTGTTTTGAATATAATGGCGTTAAATACTGGGTGCAGTTGTTTTCCTCTGCTGACCCGAGTATGGCCTCAAAGCCTGCTGAAAATCCGACCGTGCTGCATGATATTCTGGCGCTGCCGCAGTATCTGAAATTGCAGGCTGCGCCGGCGGCGCTAACTGTGCAGCCGGGCGAAACAGCAGTTTTAAAGCTGAATAATTCTAATTTAAATTATAACAATAAAACCGGGGTTATTCAGGCTACTTATGCTAAGATAAGCAATGAGAATGTGGCGAGCGTTACCCTGGCCGGCGAGCAAGTTCAGGTTAAAGGTCTGGCGGACGGCGTGACTACGCTTAAACTGGGCGGCGTGGCTTCGCGTGCGGCCGGCGCGCCTTATACGATTGAAGTTAAGGTTACTGTGGGCGACGGTGTGGAAACGCCGGGTGGTGATACGGAAACACCGGGCGGCGATACGGAAACGCCGGGTGGCGATACGGAAACGCCGGGCGAGAAGTTTAAGTTGACACTTAATTCTGATAAGGGTAATATTGGCGGCACCGGTAAGGAGATTATGTCGGTTGACGTTGTGCAAGGCAAGGCGTATCGTTTGCCGACTGCCAGCAAGTCCGGTTTTACGCTGCAATATTGGAGCGACGGTAAGAATAATTATAAGGCGAACACGGATTATGTGGTGGCGCATGATACCGAGTTAATTGCTGTTTGGCAAAAATATACCGGCGGCAGTTCTGGCAGTCATCGGCCGGGCAATACTACTAAGCCGACCCAGCCGGAAAAACCAACAGAGCCGACGAAACCTACCGAACCTAACAAGCCAACCGAGCCGAGTAAGCCGGGCAACAGCCTTAAGCTTTCAGCGGCGGAGTTGAATGCGGCCGTTGGGGAAGTTACGGCGAAATATGCCGATGTTAAGACAAACGACTGGTATGCTGAAGCGGTAGCTTTTGTGTATAAGCAGGGCATGATGAACGGTTTGGGCGATAACCGCTTTGCGCCGGGTGAAAAGACTACGCGCGCAATGTTGGTAACCATGCTGTATCGTTTGGAGAAAGACGCTGGCGGCAGTGCGGCAACAAAATTCTCCGACGTGCCGGCCGGACAGTGGTTTAGCGACGCGGTTAACTGGTCGGCCAGCGCCGGCGTGGTGAACGGCCTGGAAAATGGCAAATTTGCGCCTAATGATAATATTAGCCGTGAACAGCTGGCGGTAATGCTGTATCGTTATGCCCAGCTTAAAGGGTATGATGTTAGCGTTAAGGGTGATTTGAGCAAGTTTGATGATAATGGCAGCGTTGCGGCCTGGGCTAAGGAGCCTCTGCAGTGGGCTGTGGGCAGCGGTTTGATTAATGGCAAAGGCGAGGGTTCTCTGGAGCCGGGCAGTAATGCTACACGCGCCGAGGTTGCTACTATGTTGATGCGACTGCTTAATCAGGACTAAAAATAGACAAACAATTTCCGGCTGTGTTTTTATAATGCAGCCGGAAATGTATTATTAAGAACAAATGGGGTTTTTATATGGGTAAGGAATTTAACTGGCGCGACGAGGTGCCGGAGGGCTGGGTGCCGCTGATTGAGGCTGATGAATGGCTGCGAGAGAGTTTTGATGAGTTTTCTAATGAGTATGAGCCGGTGCCGGCGTTTTTAATTCAGGACTTGCGCGGCGGTAATATGGAGCGTCTGCGGCCAATCTGTGCGCTTTATGGGGAGCCAGGTTTGCAGCTGCTGGCCGGTTTGCAGGAGATTGATAAGGCCAGTCTGGATACGTCGCAGATTGAAACACCAAGTGGGACGGCTTATGCCGGCTATTTCTTTGCGGCTTATCAGGGGGATACGCCGGAGAGCCAGCAGGCGGCGGCCACGGCGGCTTATGCTTACATTAAACAGGTTAATCGGATTTATCGGCAGGAATTTAACGAGCCGGAGCCGCTGGACGAGGACGCGCGGATTGAGATATCCACCGGGGCGGCTGGCCGGGCGCTGGCCGAGGAAATGCATCAGGCCTGGGTGCATAATCTGGATATACCGGAGGTGGAAATTGGTTATAGCCTGCGCGAGTGGTTTGCGGAATTGCCGCTGCTGCCGGAATGTAATGATTTAAGCTGTTTTCTGGACGAAGCGCTTTACCATATTAATAATGATTATTTGCTTTCTTATTATTTCCAGTGGCCGTTGACCGGGCGCAGCGACGATAATCCGTTTTTGCCGCATTTTCTGCTTTGGAAAATGGGTTTGGAAATTCATTTTCCGGCAAGAAACCGGGTTGTGGTTACGATATAGGGTCATTTTGGCTATTAAAATAGCGTGGTATAATAGATTTTATTTAGTGCATAATATAGGAAGAAACAGGTTCTTGAAAAAAAACTGGAAAAAAATATAAAAAAATTGAAAAAAGGTGTTGACAAAAGCAGCAAAAGGTGTTATTATATATAAGCACTCGCCAAACGGCACAGCACAAAAGCCTGAGCCGCCCGGTGAGATGAGAGAAACAGGTCTTTGAAAACTAAATAGTGAGCAGCCAAGTTCAAGCAAGAGATAAGT
>CANSKT010000006.1 GCA_947647555.1 uncultured Peptococcaceae bacterium
ACCATGCCGAGGTCAATCGCATAAGCTTCCACAACCGTAGCAATAGACAGACACTTCAACATGGTTTATTTATCATATTGCTGATAATAAGCCTGCCATTCAGCAATAACCTGTTTGAAATAGGTCGCAAATTCCGCATAGGGAATTTCATCTTCCATCTGCAAATATTCACAAAGCTTAGCGAATAAAGCTTCCATATATATTCTCCCTTTCATTGTATAAGAACAGTTATTAAAGCCAAAAAGCAAGCCAAGCAAGCCTATAAGCCGGGTTCTGTCGTGAATGAACATCTATCTGGGACGACTGTTGCCAGCCGCCTCCTGCGGCCTTTACCCGAAAACAAGACGGGCCGCCTTTTGCGTTTTCTTCTTTGGCCTTGCTTCAGGTGGGGTTTACCTAGCCGGTTGGTCTCCCAACCGCTGGTGCGCTCTTACCGCACCGTTCCACCCTTGCCGGTCTGGCCTTGCGGCCAAACTTAGGCGGTTTGTTTCTGTGGCACTTGCCTTAAGATTACTCTCACCGGCCGTTAGCCGGCACCCTGCCCTATGAAGCCCGGACTTTCCTCAGAGAGAGCCTTTTGGGATTTCCCTC
This sequence comes from uncultured Peptococcaceae bacterium, assembly GCA_947647555.1. Lineage (GTDB taxonomy): Bacteria > Bacillota > Dehalobacteriia > UBA4068 > UBA4997 > Avidehalobacter. The sequence continues at coordinate 592 of CANSKT010000006.1, forward strand.
CGCGTTCATTCAGCTTACTTGGTTTTATTTTTTTGGCAAAAGTCAACAAAAATTTATTTTTATTGACTTCTCATTATAGCATTTTTTTTTAGCATATGCAATCAATTTTGCAGATATTTTTAATAATTAAGAAAATAAATAATCAAAATCCAAGTTTTTCATCAATCAAAACAATTTCCGCTTCAGCTCGCTTCAGGCAATGCAAATGAATTACCAGCGCATTACAAATACGATCCGGGCTTTGGCAATCATAACATTTATCGCCCTTAACAGCGCAAGGCGTGCGATACCCCTTACGAGAGGTATTTTGCGGCGCCGCCACATTGCGCGCCCTCCAAATGGCCTGCTCCAAATCCGCGCACAGCTTGCTGACGCTGAACACAAAGTAAACCTTGCCATGCCCATAAAGCGTACCGGCCACACGATTGCCGATAGCGTCAATATTAACTAACTCGCCATTAACCGTCGCCGCATTAACCGAGGTCAAAAAAATCTCTCCCTGTGTAGTCAGAGGCAGAACCTCAAAAAAATCCTGTCCCGGCTCCGGGTGCATCGGGTCAATCACCTGATTATGCTTGGCCAGCAAATCATAAACACCCATATTGTATAGTGTACGTGAATCACCAAAAGAAACCGTGCAGCCGTCAATCTGCTCGTTCAGATATGCCGCCGCAGCCGCACCATCAGCAAAATGCGCCGTTTTGTAACCTTTTTTGACAAAAGCCGCCAAAACCTGCTCAATATCAAAATTTTGCATAATATCATTATTCTGTTCATTATTCAACATATGTATCACCCCTGTTATGAACGGCTATAAAATTGCCAGCTATCGCCCACTTCCGCATACAAAACTTCTAAATCCGGCAAAGCCTCGGCCAATTTAGCGCCCAGACGTTTAATGCCGATAATCTCCGTGGCAAAATGCGTACCGTCAATAACGGTAAAACCATTGTGCGCCGCCTGCAAGCCAATATGATGCTTGCCGTCTGCGGAAAGCAGAGCATCACAACCGGCCGCCTGCGCCTGCGGCCACAAATCCAGACCAGCGCCGCCCACCACAGCTAGTTTCTGATAGATTTTATCCGGCTGACAACTAGCCGCACGCACCACCGGTAAATCCAACGTCTGGCAAACCAGATTCAGCAAAGCCTGTCCCGACAAAGGCTTTGACAGTTGACCGGCCAACAGCAGAATTTCTGTCGCTGTGTAATTGGGGTCTAAAATCGGCGTAATATTCTGCAAATCCAGGGCTTCTGCCAGCGCCCAGTTGATACCGTCCTGAGCATTATCCCAGTTGGTATGCGCTGCCGCCGCGGCAATGCCCTGCCGAGCCAGCGCCATAATCAAATCGCCCTCATAACCGCCAGCCAAAACTCGCTTCTGCCCGGTAAAAATAAACGGGTGATGTGTTAAAATCAGCTGACAATCCTGTGCCGCTGCCTGCTCCAACACCGGACAGGTTAAATCCAGCGCCACCATAACCCGGCGACAATCGGCCGTCATATCGCCCAGCAGCAGGCCGGGATTATCCCAATCCGCCGCCAACTGCGGCGGCGCCAGACGCTCCACCACTGCCATAATATCCTTAATCTTTCGCATTATTTCACCTCTACAATATGCGTAATTTGCGCCAGGCCACTGCTAAAGCGTGCCAATCAGCTTGCCAATGCGTGAAATTTCATCTTCCAACTGCTGCTTGCGCCGCAGAGAATCCGGACTGTTACTCTCAGCCATAGAAACCAAAAGTTGGGTCATATCAGCTTCTTTCAAAATCAGAAAATCCCTGAACAGCTCATGTCCCTCGGCCAACAGCAATGGGCCAAAATCAGCCTCATCATCGGTCAGAGTCATCATACCCGGCTCCGCGGCAATGATTTCATAATAGAAACCATCATCTTCAGCCAAGTCCTCCGCGACAATCTTAAAGCCGTTGGCCGCCAGAAAACGACGCACCGCCGAAACATTGCGCTGCGGCTGCAAAACCAGACGCTTCGCCGCCTTAGCTAAAGACAGATTAGCCGCTATTATTTCCTTTATCGCCATGCCACCCATGCCAGCCAGACAAATAACCTCTGCCTCCGCCGGCTTTAACACGGACAGTCCATCACCCAGACGTATGTCAATTTGACTTTCCAAAGACAGCAAACTCACCAGCTGCTGCGCTGAATCCAAAGGCCGCTTGCCACGGTCAGCCGCAATAACGCGCGGTGCAATATCATTTACTACCAAATAAACCGGCAGATAACCATGGTCCGTGCCAATATCAGCCACCGTCAGACCGGCCGGAATTTGCCGCGCCACGGCCTGTAAACGATTGGACAATTTTATTCTCATCTCATCACCATCACTTTCCCAACTGTATTTTTAACATATCCGCCCACTTTCAAACTATTTTTTTCAGAATATTTTTATGCTCAAACGCAAATTTTATTGCAATTCTGCCATGGCCAACTCAATGCGCGCCAGACTTTCCGCCTTGCCAAAAACCTCCATAAGTTCAGTGGCGCCGCCCGGCGTTACGGCCTGTCTGGCCACCGCCAGACGCACCGCCAGCATCACCGCGCCGGCTTTAACGCCGCTTTCCGCCGCATAGGCTTTTAAAAGTTCAAAAAGCGTATCGTTCTGCCAATCCTCACAGGCGGCCAGCAGCGGCTGCACCTCCTGTAAAATGCGCAGGCAAAGTTCCGGCGTGGTCTTATTCTTTTTATTGGTATAGTTGGCCAAATCCAGCGGCAGACGTTCCGCCACAAAATCCACCATATTTGCTGCTTCATTAATCGTGCTGACGCGCGTATGCAAAAGATGCGCCAGCTTGTCCAAATTCAAACCGTCCGCCGGACATTTCTGCTTTAACAGCGGCATAACGCGTTCAGAAAAATCCGTTGGCGGCAACTGCTTAATATATTCAGAATTAAACCAATTCAGCTTACCATAATCAAACACCGAGGGGGATTTGCTGATGCCATTAATCGAAAAGGCCTGACAAAGTTCCGCCAAATTAAAAATCTCCTGATTGCTGTCTTTCGGGCACCAGCCCAGAAGCGCAATATAGTTGACAATCGCCTGCGGCAGATAACCGGCCTGTAATAAATCCTGAAAACTAACTGCACCATGCCGTTTGGAAAGTTTGGAAATTTTGCCGTCCTCATTTTGCCCCATCAACAGCGGCAGATGAACATAATGCGGCCGCGGCCAGCCAAAAGCGTCATAAAGCAACACATATTTAGGCGTTGAGGTCAAATATTCGCTGCCACGCACCACATGCGTAACCCCCATCAAATAATCGTCCACCACATGCGCAAAATTATAGGTCGGATAGCCGTCTGCCTTTAACAGAATTTGGTCCTGCATTTCCTTATTCTCCATGGAAATCTCGCCAAATACCTCATCGATATAGCTGGTTACACCCTCCAGCGGAATTTTCTGGCGTATAACATAGCTTTCGCCCCGAGAAAGGCGTTCGGCCACTTCTTCCGGCGAAAGGTTGCGGCAATGCCGGTCATAACCGCCCACGCTGTCCGCCGCCGCGGCCGCGTCATGTAGCTGCTGCAAACGCTCCGGCGTGCAGAAACAATAATAAGCCTGACCTTTCGCCACCAACTCCTCCGCATATTTACGATATATTTCCTTACGCTCGCTTTGCACATAAGGCCCATGCTCGCCGCCGACTTCCGGCCCCTCGTCATAATCCAGTCCTGTCTGGCGCAGCGTCTGCAAAATAACCTCCACTGCACCCTCCACCAAACGCACCTGGTCGGTATCTTCAATACGTACAATAAAGCGTCCGCCGTTTGCTCGTGCCAGCAACCAGGCATAAAGCGCCGTGCGCAGATTGCCGATATGCATAAAACCAGTTGGCGAGGGCGCAAATCTGGTTACAATTTTTTCTTCATTCATCAAAAATAACTTCCCTTCAAATTCTCTTGTTCCAATATCTTAATTTCAAATTTATATTATAAAGTCTAGACGCAGGGTAATTTATTCTCCCCATTTGTCGTATCCGTTAAGGGCAGATAAAAGACCTCGTCACTGTATGGCAAAGCATAAGCTAACATTACCTGATAATCCAAGCTGATCAATACGGCCTCCAGCTTACCAGGCTGGCCGTTTGGGTTGGTTCTGGTCAGCCAGTTGCCATTTGTTAATATTTCTTTTTGCTGTTTCAGCCAATCCAGACGCATTTTGGAAAGGCCAGCTTCATTCTTATCAAAAACTATCTGCACCGGGTGCATTTGTACAGGATAATAAAAACTGCAATAAGGTTCCGTAGTAAGCCAGTCTTTAATCTGAAACATCAGGCGCACACCATGCAGTCCGGCCTCATTAAGCGTGATACAGGAAATTGAGCGCATTTTATCGTCTGCATTAGGATCCAGACCCTGCTGAAGCTGGGCGTCATTCTCCGGATTAATCAAATGATATTCCATCTGCTCGATTGTCGCGCCCTGCTCAATTTCCTGACGCAGATTATTGAACTCATAATCACCCGGCACCAAAGCCAAACCCTGCTCCACCGCCGCCAAAGCGCCGGACTTATCCCCAAAATGACTGCGCAGCTTGGCCACCTGCAACCAGACCCAGGGATAATCCGGCTCCTGCCGGGCGCCCTCCTCGGCATATTGTTGAGCCTGAACCAAACGGCCGCAATACATCAAGGCCACGGAATAGCGATAATACCAGGCGCCGCAGCCATTTGCATAAGGCTCTGAAGCCGGCAGCCACTGCACAGTTTTGTAATAATAATCATAATCATCAATATTATTACAGGCATAAGCATACCAAAGTGCAAACTGTAAATCTGTCTGCGCCTGCTCCCGGGTAAAACGCTCCTCTGCAACGCCTTTAGCAACAATATCTTCCAAATATCCAACCATTTTATAATAATAACCGCTTCTATCGTCCTCACAGGACTGCAAAAACTCAATATCCTGAGCGGTTAACAAGGTATCCATAGTGGGTTCTCCCATCGTGATTAAAATATTTTATTAGATAACCTCTCCAATCTGCCAGAACCGGAGAGGTTATCCACATATTACTTATTTAAGGCCGCCGCCTGACTTTGCGCCATTTGAAAACCCTCTTGATAGGCAGTTAAATTAAGAGGCAAAATTTTGGCCTTAAAATTATTAGCCAGGGCTCTGTGTACTGCCGCCTCTGACACCACATTCGTCAGACCAACCAGCACGCCCAACGCCAGAACATTGGCGGAAAGTTCATTTTGCAGCTTATCCCGGGCTGTTTCCAGCATAGGCAGACGACAAAGCTGCACCGTATCGCCCTCCCGACCGTCCGGCTGCACAAAATCGCTGTCACAGATTAAAAGACCGCCCTCGGCAATATCTCCGGCATATTTATTATACGCTTCCTGGGAAAGACAAAGCAACACGTCCGGCACTGTTACCTTGGGATAATAAATTGGCGTATCCTTGATAACAACCTCACCCTGACTGCTGCCGCCGCGTGATTCCGGCCCGTAAACCTGGCTTTGCGCAGCAAAATAACCGTCATAAAGCGCCGCCTCTGCCAGCAGCACCGCACAGCGAATAATGCCTTGACCGCCGGTGCCGGAAAATCTAACCTCATACTTCATTTTCATCACCAGCCTTTTCATTATCTGCCTGCTTGTCTGCCAATAAACGCGCCATTTCCTCGCAGTATTCCACAGCTTCAGTTTCAAAATGCTTGCCGATTATAATTTTATCCGTAAGTTCTTCATCACTCATTTTAGCGGCCTGCTGCACCGTAACCGTGTTATCGCGCAGCCAGAACAGCATATCAGCCGGCTCCGGAATATTATTGTAACGTCCAAAGGAGATTGGACAGGTAGCAACAGCCTCCACCACAGCAAAGCCTTTGTGCCGGCTGGCTTCAACCAGCAGATTGGTCAGCTGTGCCGCATGGAAAACATCACCGCGCGCTACATAAGTGGCGCCGGCGCCTTTAGCCAAGTCCACCAGATTAAAAGCGCGGTCTATGCTGCCATAAGGCGCGGTGGTGGCACGCTTGCCCGTCGGCGTCAGCGGCGAGAACTGGCCGCCGGTCATGCCGTAAATGCTGTTATTGATAACGATTGCCGTCATATCTATGTTGCGGCGGCAGGCATGAATAAAATGATTGCCGCCAATAGCCGCCGCGTCGCCATCACCCATCACTACAAAGGTTTTCAGACGCGGTTCACAAACCTTAGCGCCGGTGGCAAAAGCCAAAGCCCGGCCATGCGCCGTATGCACGGTATTTAAATCCATGTAGCCGGACATACGCGAGGAACAGCCAATGCCGGAAACCAGCAGAATATCGTCCTGCGGATAGCCCAGCTTATCCAGGGCTCTGGCCAGCGCCGACATTACAATGCCGTTGCCGCAGCCCGGGCACCAGATATGCGGCAGATTATCCCGAAAATACTTTTCATATACAGCCTCCATCAGCGCCCACCTCCCTGTTTAACACTATGTTCCGCCATTTGTTCAATCACAGCCTGCATTATTGGCGCCGGCGCAATCAAACGACCGTTTACCTGGGTTATTGAATGGAAAGGCACGCCGCTGCCAATTAAAGCCGCCTTTGCCTCCACTGCCAACTGACCCATATTCATCTCCGGCATCACTACCAGCTTTTTATCGGCGCATATCTCCCGGATTTGTTCCGCCGGGAATGGCCAGATTGTTTTCAATCGCAACAGACCAACCTTATAGCCCTGGCTTTGCAGTTCCACCATGGCCTCCTGCGCAGAACGCGCCACTGCACCATAGGCGATGATTACGCAGTCCGCACCGGCACAATCCAGCTGCTCAACCTCGGCAATTTCATTAACATGGTCCTCAATTTTATGGCACAACCGATGCATAAAAGTTGCCACCTGCTCCGCATCTGCCGTATAAAAACCAGCCTGATTATGGGTTAAACCAGTAAAATGATAACGCTCGCCCTGGCCCAAAGGCACAAAAGGCGGCACGCCGCTTGGCGTGTTAGCAAAAGGCAAATATTTACCGCCGCCGGCGCTGGTTGCCGCTTTATCGACAAAATCAGCCCGGTTAATGATTTCCGGCTCCAAATCCTGTGAAATATCAAAACCCTCGCGCAAATGACCGATTTTTTCGTCTAACAACACTACCACCGGCGTACGATACTGCTCCGCCAGATTAAACGCGCGAATAGTTGTATAATAAGCCTCCTGCACTGATGACGGTGAAAGCGCTATAATGGAATGATCGCCGTGCGTTCCCCAACGCGCCTGCATAATATCACCGGATTGCGGCATGGTGGGCAAGCCGGTGCTGGGGCCAAAACGCATAACATCAATAATCACCAGCGGAATTTCCGCCACAGCCGCATAGCCGATTAACTCCTGCATCAGGGAAAAACCCGGCCCGGAAGTGGCCGTAAAGGCTTTATGACCCACCATGGAAGCGCCAATCATCGCACCAATAGAGGCAATCTCATCTTCCATTTGCATAAAATAACGCCCCAGTTTGGGGAATTCTCTGGCAATATATTCCGCAATCTCCGTACTGGGCGTAATCGGATAACCGCCGAAAAATGAAGCGCCGGCTTTAATTGCGCCCAAAGCACAGGCTTCATTACCCTGCATCAACTGAACATGCTTATTTTTAATTTCAGTCATCAGCCGACACCTCCTTTATCTCAAAACAAAAATCCGGGCAGTGCAAAGAACAGCTTTGGCAGCCGATACAGGCCGCCGGCTCCGCCACCTCCGCTTTACCGTCCGGCCGAATTTTCAAAACGCCTTTCGGGCAAAGCGCCGTGCAAATGCCGCAGCCCTTGCAGGTTTTAGCATTAAGAACAACTTCAAATTTTTTCCCCAAAACTCCTCAACCCCTTTTTATAATATGAAACAGATACCTCCTGAAAAATATAAACTCATTATACCATAAAAATAAGCCATGTGCAATCAATTTTAGAAATTGCACCAGTTTGCCGCTGAAAAAGCATAATCAAACTCTTATTTAATTAAAATCCTCAATACTTTCTGCATATTCTTCAGCAGCTTCCTGACTGTTCAACAAAGCAAAAATTTCCGTACGCGCTTCACTATCTAAATACTCACTAATATTAAAGGTAATTAACAAATCCGGAAAATCATTGCTTATAGATTGCTTAAAACGCACCAAAGCTTTCTCACATGCTTCGATAATATTATCGCAATGCTCGTCAAAAATCGGCAGATATTCAAAAGTTTCCGGGTTGGTAAAGCGCTCGTCGTTTTCTTCCACAAACTTATTCATATATGCAGAAATTTCTTTTAATAAACCATCGGCCTCCCACAACTCCCATTCCGCTTCACAGTACTTGTAATACCAATAATCTTCTGACTCCTCATCAGTCTGCTCGCTTAAATATTCTCGGGTATTGGCGATAATACCGATAGAGGTCATATCTCTTGCGCAGTCTAAAGACATTATATAAATATCGTCATGCTCCCACACCCATTTTTTCAATGTGTTTTCCATGGCAAGTACTATATCGTCTTCAAACTTTTTATAATCAAACATTTGCGTTATCCTCCAACCCCGGTTTATTATTAAAGCAGGTTCAACAATTCAGCTTCATCAATTATAGTAATGCCAAGTTCCTGCGCCTTTTCCAGTTTGGAGCCGGCCGCCTCGCCGGCCACCACATAATCAGTTTTGCGGCTAACCGATGATGTTACCTTAGCTCCGGCCGCTTCCAATCTGGCTTTGGCTTCATTGCGGCTCAAATTAGGCAAAGTTCCCGTCAGCACCACCACCTTGCCGGCAAAAGCCCCCTCTGTTGTTGGCTGGGATATGGCTTCGGCCTGCGGTTCCACGCCGCCAGCCGCCAATCGGCTCAACATCTCCTGATTATCTTTATCCGCAAACCATTTTACCACGCTTTGGGCAATAATATCGCCAATCTCCGCCACCGCCAGCAATTCCTCTTTATCAGCAGCAGCCAGAAGCTCCAGCGAGGGAAAATTAGCCGCCAGCAGTTTGCCGGCCTTGGAGCCGACATAAGGTATACCCAAAGCGGCCAGCAACGCGCCCAAAGGGCGCCGGCGTGCCTGCTCTATGGCCGCCAACACATTCTGCGCCGACTTTTTGCCCATGCGCTCCAATGGCAACAAATCGTCCATAGTCAGGCTGAAAATATCCGCAGCGTCATGAATTTTGCCGGCCGCCAAAAGCTGGTTTATCAGCTGCGGCCCCAGCCCCTCTATATACATGGCCTGCCGGGAAACAAAATGCTCAATGCCCTCTCTGACACGCGCCGGACAGCTGCGATTGGGACAACGCCAGGCCGCCTCACCCTCCGCCCGGCTGGCGGCGGAACCACACTCCGGGCAGGTATGCGGCATTACAAAAACGCGCTCCTGACCATTGCGCTTTTCCGGCAGTGACTTAATTACCTCCGGAATAACATCACCGGCCTTATGCAACAGCACTCTATCGCCAATGCGGATATCTTTGGCGGCCACATTATCCTCATTATGCAGAGTTGCCTTGCTAATCTGGGAACCAGCAACCCAAACCGGCTCCAAAACAGCCAGCGGCGTCAATACACCGGTGCGGCCAACACCCACCTGAATATCCAAAACCGTAGTTTCCACTGCCTCGGCCGGGAATTTATAAGCAATCGCGGCACGCGGCGCTTTGGCCGTATTGCCCAACTCCAAACGCACCCATTCGTCATCAACCTTTACCACCAGACCGTCGATATCAAAAGCCAGCTTATGGCGTTTTTCTTGCCAGGGCGTCAACTGACTGACAATAGTTTCAATATCGCCGCTGCTGACCTCCGGAATTACCGGCAAACCCTGAGTACGCAGAAAATCCAGCGTTTGCAGATGTGTCTGCGGCCATTCTGCCCCTTCCAAAAGCAAAATATCATAAAGCCAGACAGACAGGCGGCGACTGGCCGTAACTGCTGCGTCAAGCTGGCGCAGGGAACCGGCCGCCGCATTACGCGGATTGGCAAAAGTCGTTTCACCATCTGTTTCGCGCTGCTCATTCAACTCGGCAAAAGCGCGCTTGGACATATAAACCTCACCGCGCACCAACAATCGCCCCTTAAAATCTTTAAGTTTGTGTGGCAGTTCGGCAATCGTCAAGACGTTTTCCCAAACATTCTCGCCCACCAAACCGTCGCCGCGCGTGGCCGCCTGCGTCAAACGACCGTTCTCATAGGTCAGGGCAATCGTCAGACCGTCAATCTTCGGCTCCATAACATAGGTTAAAGGTTTTTCCGCCAGTTTTTCACAACGCGCCGCAAAATCGCGCAGTTCCTCGCCAGAAAAGGTATTGGCCAGAGAAAGCAGCGGCACCTGATGCTGCACTGGCGCAAACTTTTCCAAGCGCCGGCCGCCAACCTGCTGGCTGGGACTATCAGCGCGCCGCCATTCCGGGTGCGCATTTTCCAGTGCTGTCAATTCTCGCAGCAGCGCATCATATTCCGCGTCTGTAACCAACGGCGCATCTTCTTCATAATAAGCGCGGTTTAAGCGCGCAATTTCTTCATAAAGATAGTTAATTCTGGCATAATCATTATCGGCTGGCTCGGCCGCCGTTTTTTCGTTTATCAGCTTTATCACCCTCCGCTTTTAAACTGTTACCGCAAAACCTCTGCCCACTGCTCTGGCTTAAAGCCAACCAATACGGTGTTTTCCAAAACCAACAGCGGTCTTTTCACCAACATGCCGTCGCTGGCTAAAAGTTCCAGCTGCTCCTGCTCGCTCATCTGCGGCAATTTATCTTTTAAATTCAGGTTTTTGTAAAGCACGCCGCTGGTGTTAAAAAACTTCTTCAGCGGAAGACCGCTCCGCTGATACCAGGCCGTCAGTTCCGCCTGGGTGGGGTTTTCTTCTTTAATATGCCGGTCAGTGTAAGAAACTCCCTGCTCGTCCAGCCACTTTTTGGCCTTTTTACAGGTTGTACATTTAGGATATTCAATAAACAACATTTTTATATTTCTCCTCTCTAGTGCTTTTCGGCCGCGGCAAATTTGGCTTTAAGCATATTTATCAGGCTCTGCTTGGTATTTTCAATATGCATAGCCACGGCAGTGGCCGCGGCCTCACTGTCATGCCGTTTTAATGCTTCTATCAGTTCCTGATGCTCGCTCAATGAATTATGGCGCACTTCCACATTGGCCAATGAAATAATTCGATAACGGGAAAGCTGCTCCATAATATTGTTCATCATAGCCACCAAACGCTCGTTACGACTGAATTTATACAACAGTTCATGGAAGCTGGCGTCCAGGCTTACCCAGTTATCCACATTACCCTCCTGCCAGGTGGCACGCATCTTTTCAGATAATTCATCAAGCTGCGCATAATCAGCCGGCTGCATGCGCTGCGCCGCCAAACGCACGGCCAGCGTTTCCAGCACGGTTCGAATTTCATAAACTTCCTCCACATCATTGATGGAAAGACCGGCCACATAAGCCCCTTTGCGCGGCACCATCACCACAAAGCCCTCCAACTCCAGCCGTCGGATAGCCTCTCTGACTGGCGTACGGCTTACGCCCATTTCATCAGCCAGCTGCACCTCCAACAGACGCTCGCCCGGTGAAAGCTGACCCTGCATAATTGCGCTCATCAAAACATCAAAAACCATATCTCGCAAGGGTTGATAGCCCTCCAAGCGGATTGGCGATAATTTTTCCCTAGACATAAGCTCAAATCTCCTTAATTTATTCTAAACAGACAGTTATAAAACTGCTTATGAAATATTTTTCTTAAAAGTATATTTTAACCATTTTAAAACAATTTTGCAAGCGTTTTTTCTGGTAAATTATGGACAGCAACTAAAAATTTTGGCTGGTAACCGCACGCACAAAGGGATATTTGCCCTGTAATTTATCGGCGGCAATCGCTGCGCGTTTTTTGTCGGCGGCAATACCCATAACCGTAGCGCCGCTGCCGCAAAGCAAAGCGCTTAAACCCAACGCCGTCAATTCCTGCTTAAGCGCCGCCAGCGGCGGAAACAGCTGAAAGGCTGGCGGCTCCAGCGCATTAAACAAACGCTCTCTAATCTGCGCCGGGTCGCCAGACTGTAAAGCCTGAAGCATTGACTGCGTGGCCGCAGAGTATTTTCCGTCCGCCCTATCCTCTGAAGCATTATTATTCAAATCATATTGAGCATAAACAGACGCTGTATTGACAGCAAAGCCGGGATTTACCAGCACCAGACGTAATTCCGGACAAGGCGGCTGCGGCTGCAAGTCTTCACCAATACCGCAGGCCAGCGCTGTACCGCCCTGCAAACAGAACGGCACGTCTGCCCCCAGTTGAGCCGCCAGTTCTATCAATCTGGCTGGCGGCAATTTAAGCGCAAAAATTTCATTAACGGCCAGCAAAACCTGGGCGGCATTGCTGGAACCACCGGCCAACCCACCCCCAAGCGGTATCTGCTTATGCAAAGTTATTTTCACTCCAGCATCTAAATTATATTCCTTTTGCAACAGCGCCCAAGCCCGCCAGGCCAAATTATCCTCCGCACAGGACAACTCCGGCATATCACATGACAATGTGGTCTGGGCGGCTGGCTCAACCTCAACAATGTCACATAATGAAAGCGTTTGCATCACACTTTCCAAAAGATGATAACCGTCTGGCCGCCGCCCCTTAACGTCCAAAGTCAAATTAACCTTGGCCGCTGCAATTCCCTGATACATTTTGCCAACCTCCTTATCCTTAAACTCAAATTTTTTAGAATACAAAAGCAATCCTTTGTATATTGTATAACAAAAAATACGCTTTGGCAATATCTCCGCCGCTTTATTCCCAATAAAAAATACAAAAAATAAAAACTTTTTCAGCTTATGAGTTTTTACCGCAAATTTGCAGAAAAAAACAACTTTTCCCTTGTCAAATTTACAGTAAACGTGCTATAATATTAATAGAAGATAAACAGAGGAGATGAGCAAAACAAAAAAAGGAGGTGTTGAATTATGGCAAAAAAAGATTCATTTTTCACTCGCCTTGGTACAACACTAAAAAACACTTCCCTATACAAATTTTCTCAAAAAGGTTTTGGTAAACCTAATGGGACGGAAACAGCGGAAGACAATTTAACCGAAAGCAGCCTTGACCAGGAACACTCAGCTGACGATTTAACTGAGCAGCTGGCTGAGAACCAACAAGATGCAGATAATTCAGGCCTGACAGAAGCGCCAGAACCACCCGAGCCGGAATTTTATCCTGACGAACTTGAGCTGGAACATGACAATCCCCTGTTACAACTTTGGACAATGCATCTTGACCTGGGGCGGAACCTGCCTAAGCCGCGCCTGCGTCTGCAAAATGCCCCTGATAAACCAGAGGCTTTAACTGAGGAGCAAATTGGCAGAGAGTTACTTCGCCTCGGCGGCGTTATCAGTTCATCTGCCCATAAACGCCTGAAAAGTGCTGTGCCCAAGAATGAGGAGGACCCATTGCCAGATTTGGACGCACAGGTTGTGGTCTTTTTAACCAACGGCCAAATGTCGGCTTGGGTTTTAGTTTATCCGCCGGTTGGTCAGGGGCAGGAAGTTAATTTGGAAATGCTGGAAAATGCGTTGGAAGAAAAACATGTTACTTATGGACTAGATACGGATTTGTTGCATGAAATTCCGGAAAAGGACAATCGCTATTTCCACCTTTATCTTGTTGCCCAGGGGCTGCCGCCTGAACGCGGTCAGGACGGCCGTGTGGAAGAATTATTCCCAAGAGTCATCAAGCATGAATTGACTGTTGACGAATTTGACCGCGTGGATTACATGTCGCTTAACTTTATCCGTAATGTAAGCAAGGGAGAGCCTATCTGTAACATTTTCCCACCGACGCCCGGCGTTCCCGGACGTACTGTAATGGATAGAGAACTGACAGCTGTGGACGGCAAAAAAGCCAATGTCCCGATGGGACGCAACACGGAAATTTCTGAAGACGGCATGCATTTGATAGCCAGTATGACCGGCCATGTGGAATTTAGCGGTCGCGGTTTTCAGGTTAAACCGGTTCTGGATATTGACGGAAATGTAGATTACTCAACCGGTAACATTAATTTCTTGGGCGATGTACATATCCATGGTGATGTTTGCAGCGGTTTCACTGTTCGGGCTGTCGGCAGTATAACCATTGACGGCGTTGTGGAATCCTGCTCGATTGAGGCCGGCGGCGACTTAATTATGGTTAAAGGCGTTATGGGTAACAACCAGGCAATTATCCGCTCCCACCGCAGTATTTTCACCAAGTATCTGGAAAGCACCAGCGTTTGTGCCAGGGGAGATTTACAAGCCGATTATATCGTTAACTGTGAAATTTATTGTGATGGCGTTGTGCAGGTACGCACTGGCAAAGGCATAATTATGGGCGGTAATATCAACGCCGCCAAGGAAGTCAGCGCCAGTATTGTTGGTGCCAAATCGGAAATTTTAACCAACATAACTTTGGGCGGCAGGCCTTGTGAAAATTTTGAAAGAGGTCTGCTGGAACATGAACTGGAAGAACTGGAGAAGGAACTGGAAAAAACTGAACGCCAAATAAACAGCCCCACCAAATTATCTACAATGTCTAAACTGCGCATGAAAATTGTTGTTTCCAAAAGCAAGCTGGCGCAGCTGGACAAAGAAAAAGAGATGCTTCAGGAAGAAAATACGGCAGAACAGCCCAAAGGCAAATTGGTTTGCGGCGTGGCCTATCCTGGCACCCAAATTAACATCAAAGGTGTCAGCCTGCGTTTAACGCATGAAACACATATGTGTAATGCCAGACTGATTGCCAATGAAATATGTTTGATGTAGGCAGTTTATATTTTTAATCAGAAAAGAGGGATACCCATGACAACGACAATCTCTCAAGCAAAACTGCAGGAAGTATTAGATAAAATTACACAGGAAGTAACCGAAAAGGTAGCCGGCATAAGATTATACCAGGCTGTTATAACACCTGGCGAAAAAACTTGCACCGTACATGCAGATTTTCACAGTGGTTTTCAATTTGGGCTTTCAATGTGCGCTGATTTAGCGCTTTTTACCAGACTTACTCAATACATGATGCAGCAGGAAGAAATTGAACAACAGGATATTGAAGATTTTGTTAAAGAATATTTTAATGTCCTTTGCGGACACATCGCAGCCGGCTTGTTTCAAGCCACAATGATAGCTTCGCGTTTTGATGTACCGTCTTTTCATACTGGGTTTTATCAACCGGAAAGTATGCAGGAACAGATTACACTAAACTACGCCAGCGATAAAAATGAATCAGTCCAATTAACCCACAATCTGGCTGTTAGGTGACAGCTACCTAAATCAATCAGAAGATAAGGAATGATATTTTATGAGAAAAAGAATCATGCTGGTAGATGATTCTAGAGTTGTGTATATACAAATGAAGCAGCTATTGGCAGAAAGCAGCTATGAGATAGCAGAATATTGCAGTTCCGGTGAAGAAGCATTGGAAAAATATGCCACAGTGCGCCCGGATTTGGTAACAATGGATATTATCATGCCGGGTATGGACGGCCTGGAAACGGCCAGGATACTGAAAAATGAACACCCAGAGGCTAAAATCATCATGCTTTCATCATTGGCCTATGCGGATACCTACAAAGAGGCTGATGCGATTGGAGCCAAAGCTTTTATCCCCAAACCCCTAAACAAAGATGATGTTTTACAAACACTGGATAAAGTTTTGCAGGGCTAATCTTAAAACTGCTTACAAAATAAAAGGAACCCTTTGCATCTTAAACAGAGGGTTCCTTTTTATTGCGTAAACACTTAGCAGACCATTTTAATGGCTAAATCATTCTGCCGATGAACCATAATAGGCCTGCAAATACATCTCCTTAATCTCACTAAACAGCGGATAACGCGGATTTGTACCCGTGCATTGGTCATCAAAGGCCTGCTCCACCATTTCATCAAGCGTATCCAGAAAATATTTTTCCTCAACACCATATTCTCTGATAGTGGCTTTAATGCCCACTGCCCTTTTCAATTCCTCAATTTTAGCAATCAGCTTTTCCACCGCCAGCTCATCATTTTCAGCATTGATACCACAGAAACGCGCGCACTCTGCATATCGCGCCAATGCATGCGGATAAGTATACTGGGAAAAAGTGCCCATCTTCGGCGGACATTCCTCACTGTTATATTTCACCACCAGAGAAATCAGCAAGGCATTCGCCACGCCATGCGGTAAATGATGAAAAGCGCCCAACTTATGCGCCATGGAATGGCAAACCCCCAAAAAAGCGTTGGCAAACGCCATACCGGCCATACAGGAAGCGTCAGCCATTTTCTGCCGCGCCAGCAGATTATTACCATCATTATAAGCGGTCGGCAGATACTCAAAAATATTGCGCATGGCGCGCAGCGCCAAACCGTCGGTGTAATCGGTAGCCATCATCGAAGCATAGGCCTCCAGCGCATGAGTAAGCGCGTCCAAACCGCCGGCGCTGGTCAGACCGGGCGTTTGAGTCATCATATTATCAACGTCAACAATCGCCATATTCGGCAAAAGCTCATAATCAGCCAGCGGATACTTAACGCCGCTGTTCTGCTCGGTAATAACCGCAAAAGGCGTAACCTCGCTGCCCGTGCCAGAAGTGGTGGGAATAGCAATAAAATAGGCTTTCTCACCCATTTTGGGAAAAGTATAAACGCGCTTGCGGATATCCATGAAACGCATTGCCAAATCCTGAAAATCAACTTCCGGGTGTTCATACAGCACCCACATAATTTTGGCCGCGTCCATGGCAGAACCGCCGCCCAGCGCAATTACCACATCGGGCTGGAAATCGTTCATCACTTTGGCGCCCTCCTCGGCATTAGCCAAAGTTGGGTCTGGCTGAACATTAGCAAAAACCGTGTTGATAATGCCCAGCTGATCAAGCTTTTCCGTAACCGGCCGCGTATAACCGTTATGATACAAATAAGTATCCGTAACAATAAAGGCTCTTTTCTTATCCATAACTGTGCGCAGTTCATCTAAAGCCACCGGCATACAACCCTGCTTAAAATAAACCTTTTGCGGTGTGCGGAACCAAAGCATGTTCTCTCTCCTCTCAGCAACCGATTTGATATTCAGCAAATGCATCGGGCTGACATTTTCGCTCACAGCATTATTGCCCCAAGTGCCGCAACCCAGAGTCAAAGAGGGACGCAAACGGAAGTTATATAAATCACCAATCCCGCCATGGCTGGAGGGTGTGTTTACCAGAACGCGCCCCGTCTGCATAACATTAGTAAAATGCTCCAGTTTTTGCTGCTCGCCAGGGCCAATATACAAAGCAGCCGTATGCCCCAAACCGCCGTTTTCCACCAGCCGTTCCGCTTTAACAACCGCTGCTGCAAAATCCGCCGCATGATACATTGCCAAAACAGGCGAAAGTTTTTCATGCGCAAAAGGCTCGTCTGGTTCCACACTTTCCACTTCGCCAATCAAAACCTTAGTTTCAGGAGGCACATTTACCCCAGCCATGGCGGCAATTTTTACCGCCGATTGACCGGCCAACTGCGGATTAACCTCACCATCTCTCAAAATTAAACGGCGCAGTTTATCCAACTCCTCACCCTGCAAAAAATAACAGCCACGCGCCGCAAACTCCTGCCGCACTTTCTCATAAACAGAGTCCAAAACCGTAACCGATTGCTCACTGGCGCAGATAACGCCATTATCAAAGCTTTTGGAATGAACAATAGAACTTACGGCCATCTTAATATCAGCAGTTTCATCAATCACCGCCGGCACATTGCCGGGGCCAACGCCCACCGCCGGCTTGCCGGAAGAATATGCTGCCCTGACCATACCCGGGCCGCCGGTAGCCAGAATTAAATCAGCTTCACGCATAACCAGATTGGTTAAATCCAGGCTGGGCTCATTAATCCAGCAGATAACATTCCGTGGCGCCCCAGCCTGAACCGCCGCGTCACGCATCACCCGGGCCGCGGCAATCGTGCTTTCCTTGGCGCGTGGGTGTGGTGAAAAGATAATAGCGTTGCGCGTTTTCAGCGCCAACAACGCCTTAAAAATCGCGGTAGAAGTCGGGTTTGTGGTTGGTATAACAGCCGCCACCAAGCCAACCGGCTCGGCAATCTTCTTAAAACCATAGGCTCTGTCTTCTTCAATTACACCGCAGGTTTTCATATCCTTATAGGCATTGTAAACATATTCCGCCGCATAATGATTTTTCAAAATTTTATCTTCTACAATACCCATGCCGGTTTCTGCCGCCGCCAGCTTGGCCAGCGGAATACGCTGACGGTTAGCCGCCATGGCCGCCGCAAAAAAGATTTTATCAACCTGCTCCTGCGTAAACGATGCAAAAATATGTTGCGCCGCACGCATTTCCTGAAGCTTTACCGCCAAAGTTTCCGGGCTGTCAATCTGCATATTTCTTACCTCCTAAAAGTAAAAACGCTCTTAAACCAAATCCGGCGTGCATAATTCAGCACAGGCATAAGTTTGCTGAACCTCTGTAATGCGCAGCAGACACTTCTGCCCCACCAGATGCGCTCCATTTTGCACCAAAATTACATAACCATTTACCCGACAAATTGCATCGTTTTTATTGGCATTATGCCGCTCACATAAAAAGCAGTCGATAACTTCTCCCACGGCAAAGGGAGCCTTATCCAGACCGGCCACATCGCCCACAAACGGCCGTACCACAAAATCGGCCATTTTCAACTCCGGATTGCCTTTAATACAAAGTTTTTTGCCAAAGCGTTTCTCCAACAATGACTTATTCTCACCGGCCGGGCCAATAATATAAGAAGAAACAATCGGATTTGTTTCAATATAAATGGCTGGCTGCTCGGAATTTTCGGCCATTTTAGCCAGATTAGCCAAAATATCAATAAAAACACTGTTTTCAGAAACCACACTGCCCTTGCCGCCGCAAAATGGACAGGGGCGCTCAAAAAGTTCCTGCAAGCTGTACCCGTTCTTTTTGCGCGTCATCTCCAAAAGCCCAAGCTGCGTAAAACCCAACACATTGGTTTTTATACGGTGCTTTTGCAGTTCCTCGTTCAAAGCCTGCAAAACGCTATTACGGTCTTCGTCCTCTTTCATATCAATAAAATCAACAATGATAATACCGCCCAGATTGCGCAGCTGCATTTGACGCGCCACCTCTCTGGCCGCCTCTATGTTAGTGCGCAACACCACGTCAGCAAAACTTTGATTGGAGCCGCCCACGTATTTGCCGGTGTTAACATCAACAATCGTAAAGGCCTCCATATGCTGAATAACCAGATAACCGCCGCATTTCAGCCAAACCTTATCCGCCAGCGCCTGCCGCAGCTGAACGGACATATTATATACTGCCATAATATCGGTTTGCGGCTGCTCAATCTTAGGCACACAATCCGGCGCTGTACAGGCCGTTAATTCAGCCAGATGAGCGGCCGTTTGCGGATTATTGACATAAATATGCGCAATATCGCTGTAAAATACATCGCGCACCATGCGCTCCAACAGACCAGAATCCTGATACAGCAGAGATACAGCTGACGCGCTGGCGCTTTTGCCAAGCAGCCACTTCCATGTTTTCAACAATGTGCGCACATCATGCGCCAAATCCTCCGGGCTGGCCGCCAAAGCCGCCGTGCGGATAATCGCACCCATGCCAGTAGGCAAAAGCTGGCGCACCTGCGCCAAAAGGCGCTGACGCTCTGTTTCATCTTCAATCCGGCGGCTAATGGTCACACTGCCATTGTTAGGTAACAGCACCAGAAAACGCCCCGGAAAACTTGGGTTCATAGTCAATCTGGCGCCTTTATTGCCTGTGGCTTCTTTAACCACCTGCACCATAACCTCCTGCCCCGGCCGCAAAACTTTATCAATGCTCATTTCCGGCTCCAAAAGATGACCCTCAGCGTCCAGACGCGGCGCCAGAGTATCACGCAGGTGTAAAAAGCCGTTGCGCTCCGCGCCAAAATTCACAAAAGCCGCCTGCATACCCGGCAGAACATTATCCACCCGAGCCTTATAAACATTGCCCACAACGCTGCGGTCATGCTCTCGCTCAAAAAAAACCTCGGTCAGAACATCATCATCTAACAGCGCCACCATTGTTTCAAATTCGTCCTGCTTGACAATTATATTTTTTTCCATAAATTAACCCTTCATATCAGCAATATCAGATACAGATTTCAGTTCAGGCATTTTCAGACCAAACTTTTTTCAAGGCTCTCGTCGCTGGTTATCCGCCGACTGCACAAACAAACCCACGCGCGCCAGACGATAAGCCGCGCCACAACCCGGCGGCAGCAGATACTGCAAAACCTCGGCCGGTTTCACACTACCAGTTTCAGCAAAAGGAATTTCCAGACACAAAGTATTGTCCTGCCATTCCAGATACTGCACCCCAGCACGCAAATCAATCATTTTATCACGCTTTTTAGGTCGTTTACGCAAAATTTCCACTCTATCTGCCGCCCAAAATGCCGCCGCCTTATCCTTAACCGCCGCCAGCAAAGCCGGCTCCAAGATAAATTCTGCTTCGTAAACCGCCAGATTAATTTCCGCCATCAAGGCCGGCGCATCATCAGCTATCTCTTTGGCAGCCACAACACGTAAATTTTTCGGCAAGGCCAAATTCAAACGCTGCATAACCACCTCTGGCTGCAACGGCTCTTTCAGCTGCAAATCCCCCAGTTCTCGCCGCCCCTCCTGGCCAACGCCACGCGGCGGCCCAAAACTGATTTTGGGGTGTGGATTAAAGCCCTCGGAATAAGCCACCGGCAAACTGGCTCGCAGCAAGGCGCGATTAAACAGCTTCAGCAAATCCAAATGAGAAAGAAATTTTAACACGCCGTCCACTTGATAAACAAAACGTATGCTCATTCCGCCACCTCGCTTTCACAGTAGCGGTTCTCACAGCCCAGCGCCGGACATATTCCACAACCGTTGCAGGGCCCCTGCCGGCAATCCAGCGTTTTTTCCGCTCTGGCCGCTTTCTCCCACTCCTGCCATAGCCATTTTTTGCTGACCCCACAGTCGATATGCTCCCAGGGCAAACAATCCTCCTGCGCAAACTGGCGCTCCGCGTATTCGGCCGGGTCAATGCCTGCCTGGTCAAAGGCTTGCAGCCATTTATCATAAGCAAAATGCTCATGCCAGCTATCAAACTTACAACCCAGCTTATGTGCAGCCAGCAGAACCTGCCCCAAACGACGGTCACCCCGGCTGAACACGCCCTCCAAAAAGCTTAACTCGATATCATGACAATTTAAGCGCGCGCCGCGAATATCTTTAAATTCAGCAAACAACAATTCTCGCTTGCGCTGCAATTCTGTCCGACTGTTTTGGCCAAACCACTGAAAAGGAGTATGCGCCTTGGGAACAAAAAAGGCCACGCTAACCGTGATATTCAGCGGCCGCCGCGGTTTGGCGTCCATATCCGCAGCAGCGGCGCGAGAACGCCCCAACGCCAAAATCTGCCGCGCCAGCTGGGCAATACCGCGCAAATCATCATCAGTTTCATATGGTAAACCGGCCATAAAATAAAGCTTGATAGTATTCCAGCCAGCCGTCAAAGCCGCCTGCACCGCCGCAAAAATATCTTCTTCATTAACACCTTTATTGATAATATCGCGCAGGCGCTGCGTCCCGGCCTCCGGCGCCAACGTCAGACCGCCCTTGCGTACAGTTTGCAGCTTATCCGCCAAACCAACCGAAACCGCGTCCACACGCAAACTGGGCAAAGATACGCTTACACCGTCCGCGCTGTGATCCGCCAAAAGCTGGTCAATTAATGGGCTGACGCAGGAATAATCCGCTGTGGAAAGACTAATCATACCCAATTCATCATAACCGGTGGCCGTCAAAGCCTTAGCAGCCTGGGCGCGCAAAACCTCCGGCGATTTTTCACGAACCGGGCGATAAATAATCCCGGCCTGACAAAAACGGCACCCCCGATTACAGCCGCGCATAACCTCAATAACCGCCCGGTCATGCACAATCTGCGCAAAAGGCACAATCTGACACTCCGGAAAAAGCGCCGTATTCATATCCTGCACCAAACGCTTCTGCACGCGTGCCGGTGCGTCCGGCTCAATCTGCATAGCCTTTAAGCGTCCGTCTTCCGTATAAACCGGCTGATAAAGCTGCGGCACGTAAATCCCCGGCAAAGCAGCCGCCCGGTGCAAAAACTGCTCCCGGCTTAAACCGGCACGCCGACATTCCGTATACAAATCCAGAAGTTCCGGCTCCACATCTTCACCCTCGCCGATAATAAACAAATCAAAGAAATCAGCCAACGGCTCCGGGTTATAAGCACAGGGACCACCGGCCACCACCAACGGCCATTGCCAGCCGTCGCCTGCCCTATCCGCCGCCAACAGCGGCAAACCGGCCAAATCCAGCATATTCAATATATTGCTGAAACTCATCTCATATTGCAGCGTTACCCCCACAATATCAAAATCACGTACAGCATGATAATTATCCCAGCTAAACAATGGAATATGCTTCTCTCGCATCAGCTTTTCCATATCCGTCGCTGGCGCAAAAACACGCTCCAGCAAATATTCCGGCCGCTTATTTACCACCTCATACAAAATGCGCATGCCTAAATGCGACATGCCAATTTCATATAAATCAGGAAAAAGCAGTGCCATCGTAGCCGCGGCCTGCTGCCAATCCTTTTCAACCGTATTATATTCACCGCCCAGATACTGAGCCGGCTTGTCCACATAAGGCAACAGTTGGCTTTCCACCTCTGCCGCCCAGCTTTTTGCCGTTTTATACAATTAAATCGACTCCCCAAAATAAATTAACTATATTTATTTCGGCAAATTTTTGGTATTTCCTTTTAGAATATAGCTTTTTATTTGTATTTATCAGAATTTCCCGGCTCTATATGCGCCAATTCTAATAAATGCAGCATATGCAGATACGGCAGATTGCGCTCCTCACGCCAGGCCACCAGATACAGCCACACCGCCAACAGCAGCAACCAGCGGTGCAGCCCAAAATAATATATAACACCGGCAAAAGCCAACGCCGCCGCCTTACCCCAAAACAACAGAACACGAGAAACTGCCAGCCAGTCAAAAACACTGCCAGCCAGACCGCGTAAAACCTTGCCGCCGTCTAAAGGCAAAAACGGCAGTAAATTTACCGCCCCCAATACAAAATTAGCAGCTAACAGCGACGAATAATCCCAGCGCCAGGCGAAAACGGCCAAAAGCAGATTAGCCAACGGCCCGGCCACAGCCACATAACTTTCTCGCCAACCCTGACAGGCCGGCGGCACCTCCAGCGCCACCCCTAAAAACCAGCGATTATGCAGCCGCCCGGCCATGCCCAAACTGCGCAGCGCCAGCCAATGCCCCAACTCATGCAGCAGCCAGGCTGTCAACAGCGCCATAATTAAGCCGCCATTCATTTCCGCGCTCATTCCGGCCCTTTCACAAACAGAAAGGGATCAAGCGGCTGCTCGTCACGCAACACCTGAAAAAACAGCGTGCTTTCCGTAATCCGCCCCAGGAGTTGCCCCTGACGCAGCGTTTCGCCCACCTGCACCGCTGGCTCAATCGCTCCCTGATAATAACTGAGAACCCCGTCCCGGTGGCGCAGCACCACCTTTTCTCCACTAACAACCTCGATAACCTCGCCAATGGCGGCCGCTTTAACCTCCTGCTGATTTTGACAAAATATTTTCAGGCCGTCAACGCTTAAACCCTGCTCGTCAATATCGCCAAAAGCACTCTGCATTAAACCACTGGCCGGCAAAATCATAATCAAATTACCCTCTGCATTGCCAGGCGCCACCTGCAAATAGTCTGCGTCCGGCTGATAATCCACCGCCGCCACCTGACCGGGGACTGTTTCCGCCGACTCGTCTGGCTTATCATTCGGCGCCTGTGCGTCAGGATTTTCGCTGTTTTCGCCCTCGGTTTTATGTAACAAATCCTGCCAGATGTCCGCAAAACTGTTTACCGCCATAATCTGCTGCTCATTCGTGGTGGCCAGCGCCACAACATAACGCACACCGTCGCCCAATGCGCTCTCCTGCTCATAAAGATAAACCACGCCGCAAAACAAAAGCAAAGCAGCAGCAGCCTGAGCGATAAGCCGCCGCCCCCAGGCCTGCCAAAAAGGGCTGACCGCATTATCACGCCGCTGGTTTTCATATGTGTCCATTCCTCTGAATAAATCCCGGTTTGCCATAGCCTAAATGCCTCCTTATCCTGCTAAAAGATATGCTTGGCAATGGCAAAATATACTAGCCCTAAAATATTAATATCGACACCGCAAAACAGGGTGCCGATATTACAAATTCTAAAAATGATTATGCGGCGTGCGCGCCAACACGCCTTTTATAAACAGCTTTTCAATCCGCCGGTTAACATACGTCCAGCGAAACTCCTGCGCCAAAGAAATAGGCTTAAGCAGCACAGAATCCAGACCGGCCAGCCCAGCGCCCATGATGTCCGTCAGCAACTGGTCGCCAATCATCAATGTGGCCGAGGGCTTCGCACCCATCTGCTTAACCGCGCGCCAATAACCTTGCGGCAATGGTTTGCGCGCTTTGGCGCAAAAATCAATCCCCAGACTTGCCGCCAAACCCTGCAAGCGCTCCGCCGAATTATTAGACAGCAAACAGGCATGCAGACCAGCGGCCGATACCGCCATAAACCACTGCTTCACCGCCGGCGTCAAATGTCGATTATTCCAGGTGGTAATCGTATTATCCACATCAAGCAGCAACCAGCGGTAACCCTTAACCAACAAAACCTCTGGCTCTAGCAATTCCAGCTTGTCAAAATAGGCCACTGGCCTGAAAAGTCCGCTCATTATACCAGCCTTTCCTTACAGCTTTAAGCCTCCATATCCCAATATGACAGACCTGTCAGGCTCTCTACCGAGCCTTCCATGTATTCCACCAAAACGTCCGGCTGCAAACCAAAATAAATTGTCAGCACTAAAAGCACCAGCATGGGCAACATCTCATACCAGTGAATATCCTTGCACCCGGCCAGTTCCGCCGGCATAGTGCCATAAGCCACGCGCTGAAAAGCCCACAGATAATAACCCACGGCCAAAACCGCACCCAGCGCCACCAGCAGCACCACCCAGCCAAATGAGCGGAAAACACCCAGCATTACTGAAAATTCGGCGAAAAAGCCCATAAAACCGGGAATGCCCATTGAAGCAAAGAAAGCCAAAATCAGCATTGTCATGGCGGCCGGCATCTTGCTATAAAGACCACCCAGCCGACTGATTAAACGCGTGCCGGCATGGTGCTGAATAACGCCACAGCCCATAAACAGCATGGCGGAAATCAGACCATGCGCCACCATCTGGAAGACCGCGCCCATAATGCCTATTTCATCAAAACTGGCAATACCAATCAACACAAAACCCATATGGCTGATTGAGGAATAAGCAATCAACTTTTTCAAATCGTCCTGCTTAAAGGCTACAAACGCACCGTAAACAATGCTTAACAGCGCCAGAATTACCACCAGCCAGGTATATTGCCGGGCCGCCGTAGGGCATAGCATATAGGCCACGCGGATTAAACCGTAGCCGCCCATCTTCAGCAGCACGCCAGCCAGCAACACCGAAGCCGCCGTGGGCGCTTCCACGTGCGCGTCCGGCAGCCAGGTATGCACCGGCACCACCGGCAGCTTGACGCAGAACGCAAAGAGCAGAGCCGGGAAAACCAGCAGCTCAAAGTTCAAATCAAAGCCAACCTCCGTAATCTCCGGAATGGAAAAGGTATAATAACCCAAAACGTCCGCCGCTTTGAAGAACATGGCGCCAATCGCCAACAGCATTATCAGTGACGCCACATGCGTATAAATCAGGAACTTCATGGAAGCATAGCTACGACGTTCTCCGCCCCAAATGCCAATCAGGAAAAACATCGGGATAAGCACAACTTCCCAGAAAATATAAAACAGGAAGAAATCCAAGGCCGAAAAAACGCCCAAAACACCAGTTTCCAGCACCAGTAAAAGGCCGTAATAAAACGGCGCACGTTCAGTAACGTCCCAGGAATACACAACCACCAAAAAGCAAAGCAAAGTTGTCAGCATAAACAGCGGCAAGGAAAGGCTATCCAAGCCCACCGCAAAGGAAACGCCAAAAGCCGGGAACCACTTTGTTTCCTGCAAAAACTGATAACCGTCAGCAGCAGCTTCATAACCGGACAGCATCACCAAACTGCCGATAAAAACCGCCCCAGTGCAGATTATTGCCACATATTTAGACAGCTGCGGCTGACTGCGCAAAAGCAGCAACAGCAACGCGCCAACTAATGGTAAAGCAAGCAAAATCGTGATAATACTCAATTTATAGCCACCTCTCTTTCGCCTATTTTACCAGGGCAACATACTATTAAACAATGCGCTGCTGCAAATTTCTGTCAACCAGTTAGGCAACAGACCAAAGGCAAGCAACAAGGCCACAGACAACCACAATGCCAGCTGATAAGAACGTCCGCTGGGCTTGATTTTATCAGCAGCCGGCGGCAGCAACTCGATTTCCGCCGGACGCATATACATCTCCCGAATTACGGCTGCATAATATACCAGCGAAAGCGCACTGTTCAACACCAAAATCAGTGCCAGCACCAGATACCAGCCACCCAGACCAACAGCCGGCACCACCATCAGCATTTTACCCCAGAAGCCCAGCAGCGGCGGCACACCGCCGAATGATAACAGCAACAGCATCAGAGCAGCCGCCAACCCCGGCATTTGTTTGCCCAGACCACGGAAGTGCTGCATCATGGTACCGCCCTTGCGCTCCAAAACAATTTGCAGCGCAAAGAAGCAGGCAATCGCCATCAACGCATGCGCCAGAATATGCACGAAAGAACCCACAATGGCAGTTCCGCCGACCACAAAACCAACGCCAATATTACCGGCATGCGCCACACTGGAATAAGCAATCATGCGCTTAACATCTTTCTGCTTTAAAGCCAGCACATTGCCAACCGTCATGGTAACAGCGCACAAAACACCCAACAGCAACGCAGCCAGCGGCGCAAACACCGCCGAATAAACCACGATAATTTTCAGCGCCACCACAAAAGCACCCTTCTGCGTTACGCCAGACAAAAAGCCCGTGGTTGGCGAGGGAGAACCGGTGTAGGTATCCGCCGCCCACCAGTGAAACGGCACCAGCGCCATTTTATAGCCAAAACCGGCCAGCAGTAGCACCAAAGCCACAATCAGCAATGGGTGCGCTCCCAATATGGCCATCGCCTGCGCGCAGTTCTGCAAATTCATCGTGCCGGTAAAACCATATAATAAGGAAAGACCATACAAAATCAAAGCTGAAGCAAAGGCGCCGCTGATAAAATATTTCAGTGCAGCCTCGCCGCCCTGCGAATTGTTCAACTCTGCCAGCGGCAACACATATGTGGTAATGCTCACCAGTTCAAACGCCACCACCAATGTGATAAAATCCGTGGAACTGGGAATAATCAGCAAACCAAGCATCGCCATTAACAGCAGCGCATAATACTCTCTGGCCCGATAAACCCTGGCCGTAAAATCATGCGAGCCGATAACATTCAACAAGGCCAGCCCCAGCAGCATCACCTTAACCAGCACGGCAAAATTATTAACCGCATAAGCGCCGCCCATAATATAATCATTTACCCCCCAAAGGGATAAACACATCAGCAAATCCGCCGCCAGACCGCCGGCCGCAACCAGCCAGGCCATAGTCCGCGCACGCCCGGGCAGCAACATAATTATCACTGCCAACACCAGCAGCAGCAATTCCGGCAAAAGCATAATCAACTGTTCAAGAGTCAGTGAATTCATTTATCTCACACCTCCCAGCAAGTCGATAATGTAACCGGTGCCCTGCGCCACCATATCCGTAATCGGCGCCGGCCAAACGCCAAGCACCAAAACCAATACGCCCAAAACCAGCAGCGGCACTGTCTGAAACCACTGCAAATCATGCGGCTTTTTCTCCTGCAAATCCGCGGAGGGCTGGCCAAAATATGCCCTTTCCAAAGCCCAGAGATAATAAGCCGCCGTTACAATCATGGAAAGCATGGCAATCACCGTCAACAGCTTGTTAACACTGAAAGCGCCCAGAAAAACCTGCAACTCTGGAATAAAACCAAGCAGGCCGGGCAGACCAACCGAAGCAAAGAAAGTGAATACCGTAATCGCAGAAAGCCGCGGCAGCACGGAAGCCACACCGCCCAAATCGCCAATTCGCCGCGTGCCAACGCTATGCTGCAAAATACCGCAAACCATAAACAGCATGGCAGAAATCAGACCATGCGCAAACATTTGCAAAACCGCACCATTAAATGCCCTCTCCTGCAACATTGCCATGCCGAAAAGCAACAAACCCATATGGCTTACCGAAGAATAAGCAATCATCTTCTTTAAATCGTCCTGCGCCAGCGCCAAAACCGCGCCCCACAACATACTGATAATACCCAGCACCGCCATAGGCAGCGCATAATGCACCGCGGCCTCCGGCATCAAACCAAAAGCAAAGCGCACCAAGCCATAACCGCCCATTTTCAACATCACGGCCGCCAGGAAAACGGAACCACCCGTCGGCGCTTCCACGTGTGCGTCCGGCAGCCAGGTATGAAACGGCACCGTCGGTATTTTCACCGCAAAACCAAAGAATAAGGCCGGGAAAATCAGATATTGCAAATTGAGCGGCAGACTAACCCCACCAGAACGCAGCATTTCACTAATAGCCACAAAATCAAAGGTAAAAATGCCCGTCTGCTGGAAATTCCAAATAACAATGGCAAAAATACCCACTAACATCACCAAAGACGCCACATGTGTATATATGAAGAATTTAATTGCCGCATAACGCCGCCGGGGGCCGCCCCAGCCTAAAATCAGGAAATACATGGGAATTAAAACCAGTTCCCAGAACAAATAGAACAGGAAAAAATCCAGCGCCACAAAAACGCCAATCAGACCACATTCCAGCAACAGAAGCAGCGTGAAAAAGGTACGCAAATCCTTATGCTCATCATAGGAAAGCAGCACCACCAACGGCGTCAGCAGGCTGGTCAGAAAAACCAGCGGCATGCTAAGACCGTCCAGACCGACTGTGTAGGTAATACCCAAACTGTCAATCCAATTCACCGAGCCGAAGAATTGATAATTACCAGACGGCAACTGCCAATCATACAAAGCCAGCATATAAAGATTAACCGCCAATGGCAGCAGTGAAACAGCCAGCGCCAGACCCTTAATAAAGGCCGGTTGTTTATTCAGCGTACCGCCGATAAAAACCACGGCCGCGCCAAGCAGGGGCAGAAACAGCAGAATGTTCAGCAAATCAAAACTCATAACAGGCTCACACCCCCAATCGCCACCAGCAGCAACACAAACACGCCGCCCAACACCAGCGCCAAATAGCCCTGCAAACCGCCGGACGCATAACGCCGCATATAACCGCCGAAGCCGCTGACTACAAAGCAAAAGCCGCGTATCAGGCCATCGACCACATAATAATCAAACCAACGGCAGAAAGTTGCCAGCCCCAGGTTAACCCTGGCTACCAAATTCACCAGCCCGTCAATTACATATTTATCAATCACATCGGCCAACTCCGCAAAACGCACAGCAAACCAGTAAGAAATCTTTTCATAAAGTCGGTCTATATAATAACGGTTCAGAAGCAGCTTATGCAACGGCGCGGCAGCTTTGGCCGCCTTATCCGCCGAGAAAACATTGAATAAATAAACTGCCGCCGAAAGACCAATGCCGATTATCACCGCAAATATGGAAACTATCATCGGCAAATGCGTGGACGCACTGTGCGTATGCCCCGTTAAAAGTACGGTTATCGGCTGCGTCAAAGCGCCACTACCCAGCGCGAAGAATGACAACACCACCAACGGCGCAATCATCGGCACACTGCTTTCATGGCCATGATAATCGCCGCGCTTTGGGCCACAGAAAACGACAAAGAACAAACGGAACATATAAAATGCCGTCAACAAGCTGGTCAAAGCCAGCAGCCAGAAAACTGGCGGCGCGGCCAAATATGCAGCCAACAAAATTTCGTCCTTACTCCAAAAACCAGCAAAAGGCGGCAGGCCGGCAATAGATACCGTGGCGCAAAGGATAGTCAGGCCGGTTACTTTCTGATATTTGAGCAAACCGCCCATCTCATAAATATCATTGGTACCGGTACCATGAATAGCCGAACCAGCGCCCATGAACAGCAGTGCCTTAAAGAAAGCATGGTTAACCAGATGCAAAATAGCAGCCACATAGTTCAACGCGCCCAGCGATACCACCATAAAGCCCAGTTGGCTCAGAGTGGAAAATGCCAGAATACGCTTGAAATCACGATTAACTACCGCCATCAAAGCCGTACCCAGTGCGGTAACCGTACCGATAATCAGCATGAAATCCGTAGTTTTGGGCGTTAAAGCAAACAATGGGAAAAGCCGCGCGCACAGATAAATGCCAGCCTTAACCATGGTGGCCGCATGAATTAAAGCAGAAACCGGCGTGGGGCCCTCCATAGCGTCTGGCAGCCAGACATGTAACGGGAACTGGGCTGATTTGCCAATCACACCGCCAAAGATACAAAGCGTGGCAATCGTCAGCCAAAATTCATCATAATTACCGGCCGCCGCCTGGCTCAACATGACACTATATTCCACACTGCCAAACATATCAAACAGCAGAATAATGCCAACCAACATAACCACATCGCCGACACGCGTTACCAGAAAGGCCTTTTTGGCCGCAGCCGCCGCACTGGGCTTAAAGAACCAGAAACCAATCAGCAAATATGAGCAAAGACCCATAATCTCCCAAAAGATAAAGGCTTGCAGCAGGTTATCGGCCAATACCACCGAAAGCATGGAAAAGACGAACAACTGCACCTCTGCAAAAAAGCGCAGCAAACCACTTTCATGCTCCATATAACCATAGGCATAAAGCAAAATCAGAGTTGCCAGAAAAGCCACCAGCAACAGCAAAATCAGCGATAGCTTATCCAGCAGAAAACCAAATTGCAAATTATCAAACCAGGTGAACGACAAACTGGCAGACTCCCCTGCAAAAACCGCCGGCGCACAGGCCAGCGCCAGGCAAAATGAAAGCACCGTGCCGCACATACCCAGCCAGGCAGATTTCAGTCCCAGCTTTTTGCCTAAAAGCAGCGTTAACAGCAATGTGACCAAAACCGGCAATGGTATTAACCAAAAATAACCCAGCATCTTATTTCTCCCATTTGTTTATACTTAATTCTTCACATTCTCCGTGTTATCCTGAATAACCTGGTCGGCCTCTGGCTCCGGTTCTATCTCTCCTGATAAATCCTCCACCACTTGCCAATCCTTATCTTCCTGCATAGCCTCCAGCATCTCCGCATAGGTTTTGGTTTCCCATGGCTCAATGCTGATATTATAGCTTAATGTTGTATCTTCCAAACTCAGCTGACCAAAATCGCCCAATTCCCTTTCTCTTATCAAATAGGCTGTGGCGGCATGGTCCTGTGTATCATAAGTCTGCGCAAAACGCATGGAAACCAGCTTGCCCTGCTCCCAGGTCATGGTATTGGTAACATACCGCAGACCGTTTTCCTTGTTCACATTCTGCTCCACCACCAAAACCGCGTCCTTGCCCGGTTCCGGCTCGGTGCAGGCCGTAAGGCCAAACAACAAACTTAAAAGCAGCAGTGGCCAGAACAATCTTTTTAAGTTTTTTCCTTGCATTCTCATGCGCCTCACCCCTAAATACATAAATCCCCAAGCAAACCGGCATATCAGCCGCGCAATGTATGGAACTGTTCCACATCAATAGTTCCGTTTCTTCTATATAAATACAGGCCAATCGCCAGCCCAACCGCAACTTCTGCCGCGGCCAGCGCCAACACCAGCACAGCCATTACACTGCCGGAACTTTGGCCAAGATATTGACTGAAAGCCACAAAATTAATATTAGCGGCATTAAGCATCAATTCAAGAGAAATAATCAAAGCAATCAGATTACGGCGCGTCATCACACCAAGCAGGCCAATCGTGAAAAGCGCGGCCGCCAAAAGCAGATAATGCGTCAGGCTTAAATGAAAAACAAAATACACGCCCTGATGAAACATTTCAGCCAGGTCAAAATTGCTTAACCAATTGACAACGGCCGCCAAACAAGGCAACAGCACACGGTCAAAAATTCTTTCAATCGTTTCAAGCATTTCCGCAGCCCCCTACTCGGTTTTTTCCCCGGCTTCCAACGGCTCCGGCTCCATTTTGCTGGAAGTCACAATCGCCGCCACCAACGCCGCCAACAGCAACGCCGCCACTGTTTCAAAAGCAATTACATATTGATTTAACAGGCCGTCCGCCAACTCGGTATAAGGCAGTGGCGCAATATCGGCGGTGTCCATAGCCAGCGGCCAACCGCTGAAATGCGTATAGAAAATCGCCCCGGCCAAACTGCCGCCCACCAGTATGGCCGCCAAAATACTCGTCAGCCATTTATGCCGCCACTTATTGGTCTGGCGCATATCCGCCGCGCTACGGTTAATCAAAAACAGCGCCAACACAATCAAAATCGCCACCGAACCGGCATAGACAATCACCTGTACGCCGCCCAGATAATCAGCCTGCAAGCTGAAATAAATCCCGGCCACACAAAGCAGCGCCGCCATAAAGGATAAAAAAGCATGTATCATATTACGAAAAATCAACGTACCCAGAGCAAAAAGCAACAACAGGCCGCCTAACGCCCAAAAGGTTAAAGTTTGTAAAATCTGCATCACTTTTCCCCTCCTTTTGGCAAATCCGGCGCGGCCACTTCAGCCGCCGGCGATACAGCTGGCCGCGGTGGTACCGGCTTTGGCAGAGGCGGCTTGGCTCCATACGTGGAAAGCTGCTTATCCATATTATTATTCGCCAGCAAATCCTGCGGCACATCGGCCGAATTATAAACTGCCGTTTCAAACTCCAACGTCAGGTGCAGACAACTCTTGGGACAAGCCTCCACACAAAGACCGCAATAAAGACAATACTGCCGCTCCATCACAAACTCGGTGCAATACTTTTTATTATTTTCGTCTTTCTCAAATTTCTGCCGAATAACCTTATTAGGACAGGCCATGGCACAAAGTCCGCAGCTTATGCAGGCTTCCTGATCAAGCGCGAACATACCGCCGCGCCAACGTGTTGGCAAATGCGGCTTTTCCTCGGGGTATTTTTCCGTCAAACGCGGACTTACCGCCTCCTTGACCGTCACCCCCAGGCCCTTGAGAATACCCTTTCCAAACATTTTGTGAATGCCTCCCTATATTAAATACAGCACAACACCGGTTACCAACATATTAAGTAAGGTTAATGGCACCAGAATTTTCCAGCAAAAACTAAGCACATAGTCAGCCCGGATACGCGGCAACGTCCAGCGCACCCAGATAAACACCGACATAATAACAAATGTTTTTAAGATAAACCAGAGCCAACCCGGCAGAAACGGACCGCTAAAACCGCCCAAAAACAGCGTAGTCGCCAAACCGGCCGCCACAAACATATTACAATATTCCGCCAGATAAAACAGCGCATAACGCATGCCTGAATATTCAGTGAAAACGCCGGCCGTCAACTCACTCTCACCCTCCGGCAGGTCAAACGGCGCCCGGTTACATTCCGCCACAGCGGAGATAATGTAAACCACAAAAGCCAGCGGCTGCACAAATACCAACCACAAATGCTGCTGCTGAAAATGAACAATTTCGGTCAGGTTAAAAGTTCCAGCCACCATAATCACGCTTAAAAGCGCAAAAGCCTGTGGCACTTCATAACTGATAGCCTGATTAACCACGCGCATGCCGCCAATCAGCGAATATTTATTGTTAGAAGCATAACCGGCCAGCAACACCGGCAAAGAAGCCAGCGTGGTAACAGCCAAAACATAAACCACACCCAGTTTCAAATCCAGCGCCGCCATGCCCTCGCCAAAGGGAATAGCCGCCAACGCCAGCATCGGCGGTACAAAAGCCAACAGCGCCGCCAGTAAATGCACTGGCTTATCCGCCTTATCTGGCACAATATCCTCTTTCATTACCAGCTTGATTGCATCGCCAATCGTTTGCAGCCAGCCGTTCGGCCCCAGACGGTTCGGCCCTGGTCGCCGCTGAATATAACCAGCCAGCTTGCGCTCCCAGATTACATAAAACAAAGCGCAAAGCACACAGACAACAACAATAGCAACCCAGTAAACCGCCGTCATCAAAACGTCGGTCAGGCCAAGCGGCAGCCCCAGCCACCCCAACAGCCAATTAAAAACCCAGCGCACCAGGCCGGCAATATTAACAAAAATATTGTTAATAAATTCCATGATATTTTCCTCAAATTTTTAATTTATTTGTTTAGCTTTGCTATTAATATTAGCCATCAATCTCGCCCAGAACAATATCAAAGCTGGCAATAATGGAAACCAAATCCGCCACCTTATGCCCGGGCATAATTTTTTCAAAAATAGCAATATTGTCGAAAGACGGCCGCCGGAAATGCACACGCAGCGGATTGAGTTTGCCCTCTGATGCCACCAGACAGCCCATAATACCCTTGGGATTTTCCGTCTGAGCATAGGCTTCGCCTGCCGCCGGCTTTAAGACCTTGGGAATTTTCGCCATAATTTCGCCTGCCGGTTCCTCTTTCAATGCCGCATAAATTTCTTTAATCAGCTGAAAAATCTTTTCAACCTCCAGCATACGCTGCACATATCGAGCATAGCAATCGCCGGCCGTCAACACCGGCACTTCAATTTTAAAGCGGTCATACAGACAATACGGCGCGTCGCGGCGTAAATCATAATCCACGCCAGAAGCGCGCAGGTTCGGCCCGGTCAGCGCATAATCCATTGCGTCCTCCGCACTGATTACGCCAATCCCCTTGGTACGGCGCAGAAAAATTTCATTTTCATCGACCAGCTTATGATACATCTCAATAAAACGCGGCGTTTCTGCAACCAGCTTTTGATAAGCCACATCAAATTCTTCATTAATATCCGCCTGCACGCCGCCGTAACGAATATAACTCTGCGTCATACGGGCGCCACACAGCGCCGACATACAATCCAGCGCATATTCACGCTCCTGAAATGGATAAAACACGCCAGAAACAGCGCCCAAATCCATGATATAAATGCCAACGCCTACCATATAAGAGGCCAAACGCATAATCTCACAGGTCAGCATGCGCAACAGACTGGCCCTCGCCGGAACCTCCACACCCAGCAGCTTTTCCACCGCCAGTACATAAGGCAGGTTATTATTAACGCCAGCCAGATAATCCAAACGGTCAGTATAAGGCAACCCCTGCAAATAGGTGCGACTTTCCAGCAGCTTTTCCATACCCCGGTGCAGATAACCGATTTTGGTATCCACGCCAATACAGGTTTCACCGTCCATTTCCACCAGCATATGCAAAACACCGTGCGTGCTGGGGTGTTGGGGGCCAAAATTCAGCTGATAAACCTCGCTGTAACGGCCCTGCTTATTTGTTTCAGTGTTCAATCCAGCTGCCTCCTGCCCTGATATTTATTGGGCTGATGCACATAATCTTTGCGCAGCGGCCAGCCCTCAAACCCCTCCCAAAGCAAAATACGCTCCAGCCGAGGGTGATTTTTAAACACAATACCAAACATATCATAAACCTCGCGTTCCAGCCAGTTGGCGGCCGCCCAAACCGGGCAAACGCTCTCCACCACCGGCTCCTCGCGCGAAACATCAACTTTTAAGGTAATCGTATCGCCATTCTGATAGTTGCAAACCTGATACAACAGCCGGAAATAGCCCTGCTCCAGATAATCTACCGCTGTTATATCCGCCAGAAAAGCATAACCGCCGGCTTTTAACTCCCGGCACAACGGCACCAGCGTCATCAAATCAACTTTATACTCACAATCGGTATCCGGCAGCGGCTCCACCATTAAACGAAACTTTTGCTGCACCATCGCAGCAACTTCCTGCTTATTTAACATCACGCACCACCTTCTGCCTTTCCGGGTGCCGCAATTTGGCTTTCAGTTGCAGCATACCGTCTATAATCGCTTCTGGCCTAGGCGGACAGCCCGGAATATAAACATCAACCGGCACCACCTTATCCGCACCAGCCACCACAGCATAGGAGTCCACAAAGGGCCCGCCGCTGATAGCGCAGCTGCCGATAGCAATAACCCATTTAGGCTCCGGCATCTGATGATATAAAAGTTCCACCGAGGGACGCATCTTCTCCGTTATTGTACCTGCCACCAGCATAACATCGGCCTGCCGGGGCGAGTTGCGAAAAACCTCAAAACCAAAGCGCGACATATCAAAACGCGTCTGCGTGGTACAAATCATCTCAATCGCGCAACAGGCCAGACCAAATTGTAGCGGCCAGAGTGACCAGCCCGTACCCCAGCGAAAAAGCTTATCCAGACTGGTAAACAAAATACCGCGGCTTTCCAACTCCTCCGGCGTCAGCAAATCATGCGTATTGGCTGGGTCGCCCTCCGGCATACCAACCCGACGCGGAAACAAAATATTAGTTTTCAGTGCCATTGCAAGGCGCCCTCCTTCCAAGCATAAACCAAACCAGCTGCTAAAATTCCAATAAACACAAACATCTCCAGCAAGGCCGCCAGCCCCATCTCTGTAAAGCAAAGCGCCCACGGCAGCAGAAACATGGTTTCAACATCAAATAAAAGAAAAATCAAACCGGTCACAAAATAGGACGGTTTGAAGCGTACCCAGGCATCACCCAAAGGCAGCATACCACACTCATAGGTGATATTCTTCTGTTTATAAGGATTATGGGGCTGCAAAAGACGCGAAACAATTAAAGCCGCGCAAGCAAAAAAAACAGCACCAATAAATAGCAAACCCACAGCCGCATACTGAACCAACATATTTATTCTCCCCATTTCAGCTGCGCCCAAACCGCGCCGCCATATATAATATATCTATTATAGTATATTTTACGCAAATAGTAAATAGCAAATTGCAAATTGGTGCATAAAATAAATTAAATTCTCCTCTCTTTGAGGAAAAAATCCCAAAAAACGAAAGAAAGGTGATTTTTCCATGGCAATAAAAATTTTTATCGACCAGGGTCACAATCCACAAAATCCCAACGCCGGCGCTGAAGCCAACGGTCTGCGCGAACAGGACATTAATTTTGAAGTAGGCATGCGGCTGGCCGCCCTCTTAAACGCCAACCCCAATTTTGAAGCCAGAACCTCCCGCAATTATCCTACGGAGCAGTTGGGAACCAGCACCACCAGCAGTCTGCAAGCCAGAGTGAACGGAGCAAATTACTGGGGAGCAGATTATTTTATCAGTATTCACTGCAACGCCAGCAATATTACCAGCGCCAGCGGCAGCGAAGCCTATGTTTACCGGCTGGATTCAGAAAGCGCCGTCTTTGCTGAATATATGCTGGTAGGACTGCACAACGCCACTGGTCTGACCAACCGCGGCGTAATGCTGAACACCGGACTTTTTGTGCTGCGTCATACCTATATGCCGGCTGTACTGCTGGAAATTGGCTACATAACCAATCCAGACGATGCTTTTTTGATGAGTACCGACCCTGAAGCCTTTGCTAGAGGCATCTATAATGGTATCGTCGTTTATTTTGACGTTGACGGAGAAATAGAGGTCTGAGCAATCACCGGCTGAATAACCGTCGGCCGGCGTGTAGTCAAATCCAGCAGCGCCTGAGAAAACTCCGGCAAGCAGACCACACGCGTATAATTAACAAAAAGCACCTCTTTCAAAGCATTATCCTCAATTATTTCCAGCGCGTTAAAATTGCTGTTTCTGGGGTCAATCACATATATTTCATCATAATGCGCCGTCAGAAAAGGAATAATCGTATTGGCATAGGAGTCCTTAATAATGGCCAGCCGCCGCCCGGTTCCGGCCTGAGTTTGCAGCTTGATATAGGGCAAATCGCCGCCCATGAAAAAAGCATATTTATTGCCCTGCGTCAGCCACCAATCCTTATATAAGCCCTTGGAGCTAAAGGGCTGGCCATTGTTGTTCCAATACGTATAGGTAACCTCCACCGGCAGTTGATAATAATAAATCCTATCCGGATTAACGGTCAGGCTGTCACTTTCCGTTACCGCATAAATCGAACCCAGATAATCTACACCGCTGTCCTGCAACGGATAATTCTGCAAATCAACCGGCGGCAGACCCAGCTTTTTCGCCAGCTCCAGATAAGCCAGATAACCGGCGCGCGCCGTCCAATGATGGTCAGTGCGGAAATAAAGATATTCGTCACTGTGCGCAGCCAGCGTATCATAAATATTGATATGCTGAAAACGCTCGTTCAGCTGCGCCTGCACCCGGGCAATCAGCTTTTGTTGGTTGGGAAAATAACAGGTATAATCAGGCGCAACGCCATAAGCCGCCGAAGTTGGCGCCAACAATGAATACAGCTGGATATCTTCCGGCAGCTGCGCCGCAAAATTATTGAGCGCCGCAGCATAAGCCGCCTCTTTTTTATCGCTGAAAGACAAATAATGCGCATACCCCTGCCCACCAATCACATAATAATCGGTATAAATTTCCATTTGCCCATCTGCCGCCAGTGCGCGCCCCGGGCAAACAACCAGATAGACAAGCACCAATAACAATATCGACCAATTACACCATGTCACTCTGATTTTCTGCAGAATTCCAATCATGCCCCTTTTTTCGTTATATTACTACTATTATTATATATTATATTTAAGGCTTTTCACAATAGCTTAAAGTATTTTTTTATAAAAAAATTAAAAATTTTTACTAAATTTGCCATAAACCTCTTGACAAAACGCTTTTTTTTGTGTAATATAATAAAGCACAGCAACGGCGGTGTAGCTCAGTTGGTCAGAGCACACGGTTCATACCCGTGGTGTCACTGGTTCAAATCCAGTCACCGCTACCATTTGGCACGTTGGAGAAGCGGCTTAACTCACCAGCCTCTCACGCTGGCATTCATGGGTTCGAATCCCATACGTGTCACCAGCCTGAAACCCCTCTGTTAGAAATAACAGAGGGGTTTTTATTTTGCAAAAACC
>CANSKT010000007.1 GCA_947647555.1 uncultured Peptococcaceae bacterium
GCGGATTTGAATACGATTAAATTTTCCTTTAATCCGTATAACGTCAACCGGATTTCTCTGGCGCTGGCCGCTGCCGCTGTGCATGATAAGGAATATTTTGCGGAGTGCCGGCGGAAAATTATGGCGGCGCGTGAGTTTGTTACCGAAGGTTTATGTTGTCTGCGGTTTGAGGTGCTGCCCAGTTACGCCAATTTTGTGCTGGCGCGGCATGGCAGGTTAAGCGGCGAGCAGCTTTATTTGGGTTTGAAACAGCGCGGTATTTTGGTGCGCTGGTTTGACGAGCCGCGTATTCGTGATTTTGTGCGTATTTCAATCGGTACGCAGGAGGATATGCAATGTCTGCTGACCGCGGCAGCGGAAATTTTGCAGGAGGTGAATTGAATTGCGGCGAGCGGAAATTGAGCGGATAACCCGGGAAACGCAGATTAAACTGTCGCTTAATCTGGACGGCGGCGATTATCAGATTGATACGGGCTGTGGTTTTCTTAATCACATGCTGGAACTTTTTGCGGCGCATGGCGGCTTTGGCCTGCAAATCAGCGCGCAGGGGGATACGGAGGTTGACTATCATCACACGGTTGAGGACGTGGGCATTGTGCTGGGGCAGGCTCTGCGGCAGGCGCTGGGCGATATGCGCGGCGTGGCGCGTTATGGCCAGCAGTTGCTGCCGATGGACGAGACTTTGCTGCTGGCGGTGGTGGATATCAGCGGCCGGGCGTATCTGGTCTATGATGTGACGCTGCCGACGGCCAAGGTGGGCGATTTTGATACCGAGTTGGCCGAGGAATTTATGCAGGCCTTGGTGCGTAATGCCGGTTTGACGCTGCATTGCCGTATGCTGGCCGGCCATAACTCGCATCATATTATTGAGGCGCTGTTTAAAGCGGTGGCGCGAGCGCTGCGGCAGGCTGTGCAGCTGGACGCGCGGCAGGCGGACAAGATACCCTCCACCAAAGGAGTGATTTAATTCATGACGGTGGCAATTATTGATTATGGCGTGGGCAATCTGTTTTCTCTGGCTTCCTCGTTGCGTTATTTGGGCGTGGAGGCTAAGGTGACGGCAGACGCGGCGGAGCTGCGCGCGGCGGAGCGGCTGATTTTGCCGGGCGTGGGGGCTTTTGGTGATGCGGCGGCTAAGTTGCGGCAAAGCGGTTTGTTTGCAGTGGTACAGGAGCAGGCGGCGGCCGGCAAGCCGCTGCTGGGCATTTGTCTGGGTATGCAGCTTCTGTTTGAGCGCAGTTTTGAGTATGGCGAGTATCAGGGACTAGGGCTGATTGCCGGCAGTGTGCAGGATTTGCAGCCGGATTTGGTGGATAAAAGCCTGAAAACGCCGCATATTGGCTGGAACAGTCTGCATATTCTGCGTCCGGACCCTTTGTTTAAGTATTTTCAGGACGGCGAGTTTGTTTATTATGTGCATAGTTATTATGCTAAGGATTGTGCGGCCAGCACGCTGGCGGTTTCTGATTACAGCCTGCCGGTGACGGGCGTGGTGCGCAGCAGCGAGGGCGCGGTTTGGGGCGTTCAGTTTCACCCGGAAAAGAGCGGCGCGGCCGGTTTGCGCCTGTTGCGCGCTTTTGCAGAGATTTAACAGGGGAGAGGACAGGTTTTTTATATGGAGATTTTTCCGGCGATTGATTTATCCGGCGGCAAGGTGGTGCGCCTGACGCAGGGCGATTATCAGCAAATGGAGGTTTATAGCGACGACCCGGTGGCGGCGGCGCAGGAATTTGCCCGGCAGGGGGCGAATTATTTGCATGTGGTGGATTTGGACGGCGCTAAGGACGGCACGCTGGCCAACTTTGCGGCGATTGCGGAAATCGTCCGTAATTGCGATTTGCGCGTGGAGGTGGGCGGCGGTATCCGCACCGAGGAGCGCATTAAAAAGTATCTGGATTTGGGCGTTTGGCGCGTTATTCTGGGTACGGTGGCCGTGCGTGATTTTGCTTTTGTGGAGCGCATGGCGGCTCAATATCCCGGCCAGATTGTGGTTGGCGTTGACGCGCGCGAAGGCCGGGTGGCGGTGTCTGGCTGGCTGGAGGAAACCGGCCTGCAAACGCTGGATTTTTGCCGGCGTTGTCGCGATGCTGGCGTGCAGACGGTTATTGTGACGGATATTGCCAAAGACGGTGCGCTGGGCGGCACCAATTTGCAGCTTTATCGGGAGTTGGTGCAGATTGACGGTTTGCAGGTGGTGGCCAGCGGCGGTGTTAGCTTTGCGCATGAACTGCCGGCGTTGGCGGAACTTGGCGTGGCCGGGGTAATCATTGGCAAGGCGCTTTACAGCGGTCGTTTAAGCCTGCCGGAATGTTTGCAGGCGGCGAGAGTGGCGGCCGGAGGAGGTGCGCAGTGATTACCAAGCGGATAATTCCCTGTCTGGACGTGCGCGACGGCCGGGTGGTTAAGGGGCTGAACTTTCAGGGTTTGCAGGACGTGGACGACCCGGTGGCGTTGGCGCGTTTTTATAATGAAGCCGGCGCTGATGAGTTGGTTTTTTATGATATTACGGCCAGCGCCGAGGGGCGCTCTTTGTTTGTTGATATTTTGCAGCGCGTGGCGGCCGAGATTTTTATTCCGCTGACGGTAGGCGGTGGTATTCGCACGCTGGACGATTTTGACCGGGTTTTGAAATGCGGCGCGGATAAGGTCAGCGTGAACAGCGGCGCGCTGGCAGACCCGGGGCTGATTGCGGCGGCGGCGCAGCGCTATGGCAATCAATGCGTAGTATTGAGCATGGACGTGAAACGGGTGCAGGGGCGGCTGCATATTTTTGCCAGGGGCGGCCGCGAGGATACCGGCCGCGACGCTTTGGAGTGGGCGGAATTTGCGGTTAAAAGCGGCGCCGGGGAACTGGTGGTTAACAGCATTGACACGGACGGCGTGAAACAGGGCTTTGATTTGCCGATGTTGGACGCGGTGGCCGCCCGGGTTAAGGTGCCGATTATCGCCAGCGGCGGCGCTGGCTGTGTGGAGGATTTTGTGGAGTTGTTTCAGCACCCCGGCATTGACGCCGGGCTGGCGGCTTCAATTTTTCATCATAAGCAGGTTTTATTGCCGGATTTGAAACGGCAGCTGCAAAGCGCCGGAGTGCCGATGCGCATTTAATTGGAGGTTGATTTATGCAGGAAAATCAGGTTCATAATATTGACGGCTGGCGAGTAACCATGCCGGCGCATTGGCAGTTGTATGTTGACGCGCAGGCCAAGCCGCCGCAGTATATTTTTCAGGAGCCGTACAACCGGCTGCTTGTGTGTTTTTCGTCCTGCACCTTTAAAGATGACATCAATGGCGGCGTGCCGGAGCCGGGTTCATTGCAGCTGCTTTTCAGCACAGCCTGTGAGCAGATGGGTATGCGGCCGCTGATTACGCAGCTGGGGACGGTCATGGTGGAAAATCTGGCGGCCTATTATCCGCCCGGATTTCCCACGCTGGCTTATCGCGGCCTGACCCGGGACGGCGATATTCTGGTTGGTTTTGGCATTTTTGCGCCGGGCGTTATGTTGATGGTTTATTTTGTGGGCGCTGACGAGGAGGATTTTGGCGGCGATAATTTTGGCGGTAATCGGCCTGATAATGAGAGTTATTTTTCTTATGTTCGTTTAATCAGGCGTTATCTGGACTGAGTGGATTGGAAAAAAATATGGATTTGGAGATAAAATATGGCATTGAAATTTGACGAAAACGGCTTAATTCCGGCTATTGTGCAGGATTTTCAGACCAAACAGGTTCTGACGCTGGCCTATATGAACGAGGAAAGTCTGGCTATCAGTCTGGCCGAGCGGCGCACCTGTTTTTGGTCGCGCAGTCGGCAACAGCTTTGGCGCAAAGGTGAGGAAAGCGGCAATGTGCAGCATATTGTGAGCATAACCGCGGATTGTGACGAGGACGCTTTACTGGTACAGGTCTGCAAGGAGGGGCCGGCCTGTCATACCGGCCAGGAAAGTTGTTTTTTTCAGCCGCTTTTTGTGGACGAGCAGGTGCAGAGTCTGGGGCTGGCCGGACTTTATCAGCTTTTGCAGGGGCGGCAGCAGCAACCGCAGGCCGGCAGCTATACCTCATATCTTTTTGAAAAGGGACTGGATAAAATCCTGAAAAAGGTGGGCGAGGAATGTACGGAGGTAATTATCGCCGCCAAAGACCAGGACAAGCCGGAAACGATTTATGAGGTGGCGGATTTGTGTTATCATGTACTGGTTTTGCTGGTGCAAATGGGTATCAGCCCGGCCGAGATTATTGCCGAGTTGGACAAGCGGCATATTGTGGACCACAAAGTTAAGCAGGAGAAAATGGTGTGATGCAGGTTACAAGTAACGCGCACACGCACACCAGCCTTTGCGACGGCAGGGATACGCCGGCGACCATGGCGCAGGCGGCTTATCAGCTGGGGTTTAAGTCGCTGGGCTTTTCCGGCCATAGCTTTTGCCCGGTGGACGGCTACGGCATGAATGCGGAGCGGCTGGCGCAGTATTGCCGGGAGGTTTTGGTGCTGAAGCATGAATATCAGGGGCGCATGGCAATTTATCTGGGTTTGGAGTTGGACTCCATGAGCGAACTGCCGGTGGCCGGTCAGTTTGAATATCTGATTGGTAGCGTGCATAATCTGCAAACGCCGGAGGGGCGAGTTTATCCGGTTGACGCGGCGCCGGCTGATACGGCGGCCGCTATCGCCGAGTTTGGCGGCGCGGCGGCCTATGTGCAGGCTTATTTTGCGGCGGTTGACGAGATGTTGAACAGCCGGCCGGTGGATATTTGCGGCCATTTTGACCTGATTTGCAAATATAATGCTGGCGGCCGTTTTTTTGCGGAGGACAGTCCGGAATATAAAAAAAGCGCCGCCGGTGTTTTGCGGCGGCATTGTCAAAAGGGCAAAAAAAATAGGCCGGTTTTTGAGATTAACAGCGGCGGCATGTGCCGGGGCTATTTAACGCGGCCTTATCCGGATTATTGGCTTTGGGAAATTTTGCGTGACGAGGAAAGCTGGGTTATGGTGAACAGCGACGCGCATGCGGCGGCTGATTTGGCCTTTCAGCTGGCGGAACTGACGGCACGGGCGCAGGCTTTTGGCCTTAAAGTGGTTACGATTGAGGAAGTTATCGGTTGAAAGTCGATAGCTAACGTAATATATATAATAATGCCAAAAATGGGAGTGTGGCGGCGGATTTCAGCTTTTATCCACCGCTTAATTTTGCTTTAACTCCAGACCCATTTGATAAACCTCGCCGACCGGCAGTTGATAGAGTGCAGCGACCTCCCTGGCCGCTGCCTTGTGTTTCATGCCGCCGGCCAGCAGCCGCTCCAGATGTTGCCGGGCGTTTTGCCGAATATCCTCGGCGGCCTGCGGCTGTTCAGCCGGCGCGCCGCCCAGCACTAATACAAATTCGCCTTTGGGCGTGCGCTGCTGCCAGAGTTCAGCCATTTCAGCCAGCGTGCCGCGATTAATTTCCTGAAACTTTTTCGTCAATTCCCGACAAACGGCCATGGGCCGCTCTGGCTCAAAAGCTTGTCGCATGGTTTGTAGAGTGTTTTGCAGGCGGTGCGGCGCTTCATAAAAAATCAGCGTGCGCTGTTCCTGGCGCAGACTTTGCAAAAAGGGTAGCAATGCCTGTCCGCGCGGCAGAAATCCCTCAAAGGCAAAGCGTTCCGTAGGCAGGCCGCTTAAAATCAGCGCCTGAATTAAAGCGCAGGGGCCGGGTATCGCGTCGGTTGCATGGCCGGCCTGCACGGCGGCGCGCAAAATGGCGGAGCCGGGGTCGCAAATGCCGGGGGTGCCGGCGTCGCTTATCAGCGCCACGGTGCGCCCGGCTTCCAACTCGGCCAGCAGCCGTCCCTCCCGTTTTTCTTCATTATGCTGAAAATAACTTAAAAGCGGTTTTTTCAGCCCCATATGCTGCAAAAGCAGCCCACTGTGT
Source organism: uncultured Peptococcaceae bacterium (assembly GCA_947647555.1). Lineage (GTDB taxonomy): Bacteria > Bacillota > Dehalobacteriia > UBA4068 > UBA4997 > Avidehalobacter. The sequence continues at coordinate 5,910 of CANSKT010000007.1, forward strand.
CGGGTATCCTCGGCAGCCACCAAATCGGCTTCTTGCAGGGCGGCGGTCTGCCGGGTTGAGATATCGTCAAGATTGCCGATTGGCGTGGCTACTAAAATCAGCTTGCCCATTTTGTTACCTGCCTTGTTTTAAAATATTATTGCGTTGCTTTTTGCGCGGCCAGTAAAAGCAGCTTATTTTGTGTCTGCTCACGCGTTATTTGGAAGTTGTTGGCCGCCAGCAGTTGGTGCAATTCCGGTTGGCGGCTGACTGGCAAAACCAGCGCCAGTTGGCCGGCCGGGCGCAGTAGCCAATTGGCGTTGGATAAAAGTTCCGCCAGCGAGCCAAAACATTCGGTGCGAGCGGCGGCGCGCTGGCGGTTTTGGCTGACGCGACCGGCGCCCAACGGCTGATAGGGCGGATTGCTAACCAGCAAATCAAAGGATTGCGGCGCAAAATAAAGCCAGGGCGTGCGCCAATCGCCCAGTTGAAAGCGGCAGTTGGCCAGCAGCCCCGGCAAAGCTGCGTTTAGTTGTTTACTGCGCTCTGCCAGCGCCACATTTTCCGGTATGATTTCCAATCCCTGGCAAACGGCCTGCTGATTTTTGGCCCAGACGAGGAAAAGCAGGCCGCCGCTGCCGCTGCCCAAATCGCAGATGTGCTGACATTCCGGCTGCTCGCCCACAAATTCGGCCAGGGCCAGTGAATCCTCGGTAAAGCCGAAAAAATCCTGTCTTTGCCAGAGCCGCAGACCCAGCCAGTGAAGTTGCACCACGATTTCCCGGGTTTCCGGGGTTGGGCGGCTCACATATTCTCCTTGAGAAAGCTTTGGCAGAACAGACATTCCTCGCCGTTGCGATTTTGCGCGTAATAGGTGGAGCAAATGTGATAGCCCTCATTATAAAGCTTGGTTAGTTCCTCCAGACCCTCGCTGCGGATATTTTCCACGCTCAGGCGCTCCAGTAAGCGCGCGTTTTGCACCTCCATGGAGTCAACTTTGATGCGCAGTTCCTGAAGCCTGTCCAGCATCTGGTTTAGCTGTTCTTCCAGCGCCAATATTTCATTCCTCAGTGCCAAGGTCTTCAGCCTCCTTGTTCTGGTGGTTTTGATTGGCCGCGTTTTTGGGGCATTTTCGGCATTTTTTGGCTGATGCTGCTTCTGGTGCGCCCTCCATATTCTCGTCAAAATCGGGGTCGTTCTTATCGCCGTCATACTCATAATAAAGACAACACATCAGGCGGCCGCAAACGCCGGAAATTTTGGCCGGATTGAGCGCCAGATTTTGTTTTTTGGCCATTTTGATGGAAACCGGGTGAAAATTGTTCAAAAAAGAGGCGCAGCAAAGTTCCCGGCCACAGGTGGAATAACCGCCCACAATTCGCGCTTCATCACGCACGCCAACCTGACGCAGTTCAATGCGCGTGTGGAAGTGCGCCGCCAGCACCTTAACCAGTTCGCGGAAGTCCACCCGGTTCTCCGAGGAAAAATAGAAAATAATCTTGCCGCCGTCAAATGTGTAGCTGACGCGGATTAGCTTCATTGGCAGGCCAAATTTGGCAATCTGCTGTTGGCAGTAAGCAAAAGCCTCCGGCTCCTGCTTCTTCATGTTTTCAAAACTACGCTCGTCCTCCGGCGTGGCCAGACGCACCACGGAGCGCAGCGGCGTTTTTTCCTTTTCCGTCGTTGTCTCTGCCTGCGGCTGTGGTTCTGGCAGCGTTGGCGTAACCACCGTGCCAAAATCCAGCCCCCAGCTGCTCTCAACGATAACATGGTCGCCAAAGGTCAGTTGCAAATCACCACAACTGAAATATGATATTTTGCCGGCACGCTCAAAACGAATGCCTACAATATTGGACATATTTTATCTCCTTTAATTGCATTAAAAATATTAGATAAAAATATTAAATAGTTTATAAAAATTTATAAAATAAAAAATGGTAAATATCTTATCCTTTAGCATACCACAAAATCGGCAAAAGCTCAATAGCAAAAACAGTAAAATAATAAAAATAGTAAAAAGCCGCGGTTTAAGCCGGCTGGCAAATATCGCGCATTTGTAGAAAAAGCACGCTCAAAAGCAATACGCCGTTGATGTTGCCGTCCACACTGCGGCGCGCGTCCTCCACCAGCGCCGCCATTTGCAGCGCCTGCAATTCATTAATCGCCAGACCGGGCGCGCTGGGCACATCTGCTGCGCCGTGTCGGGCATAGATAGCAGCCGCGGCCAGATTGCGCAGCTGGGTCAGCAGTTCCTCCAGAAAAACCGCCAGCACACGCTTCAGGGCCAGCCCGGATTGTTTATCGTCCCGGAAAGTTTTGGCTAAAAGCAGCAGCGACGCGCCGTCCTGTTGCTTCAGCAATTCAAACAGACGGCTGCATTTGGTCTGCATGGCGGCATGCAGCTCCTGCTCTTTGGCAATTTCTTCCAGATAGGCGCTGGTGTAAAGGTTGGCGGCGCTTACTGGCAGATTTTCCGGCAGACGCAGCCAGACCACGCGTGAAAGAATAGTTTCCAGCAGACTATCGCCCAGCGGTGCGGTTAAAATCAGATACAGGCCGGGGCGTGGCTCTTCCAGAATTTTCAGCAGACTGTTGGCCGCGGCCAGCGGCATGGTGTGCGCCTGATGAATAATTGCCACGCGGCGGCCGCCTTCATAGGCCTCCAGACTGGCCAGATACTGCATGGCGCGCGTTTGTTCAATTTTCACGCTGGCTCCCTTGGGCAGTATCAGCTGTAAATCCGGGTGATTGCCTGCGTCAAGCTTATGGCAGGCCGGACATTCGCCGCATGGCTGGCCGTCAGCTTGCAGATTATGACAAAGCAGCGCCTTAGCCAAAAGAATGGCCTGCTCCAGAGTTTGTTCAGCGCGGCCGGTCAGCAGCCAGGCGTGGCTGATACGGTCGGCCGCTATGATTGCCGCCAGTTTTTTATAAAGCATGTTAGCCGGTTCCTCCAATTTTATTTTTTCCTCTATATATGATAAAATATAACGGCGATAAATGCAAGCCGTTTAGGCAAAATCCAGCACCGATATCAGACCATTATCAACGCCTTGCAGGCGGCCGCCGGCTTGCAGCAGGCTTTCGGCGGCGGCGATATGCTCCGGCTCGATTAATTCGCCGGGGCCAAGCCAGGGAATACCGGGCGGATAAGGCGTCAGCAGACCGGCCGCCAGCAGACCGGCCGCTGATTTAAGCTGTACCTTGCGCACCGGTTTGCGCATGGCTTCGGCCGGGCGCAGAACTTGTTGGGGCAGGGGCGGTTGGCAGAGGTATTTTGCGTTTATGGGCTGGGGCGGCGTTTGCTGTAAAATATGGTCGGCCTGGCGCAGGGCGCGCAACAGCCGCGGCAAACCGTTGGCCGGCAGCATATCCGCGTAACTTAACAGCAGCAACGCCCATTGCCAATCCGCAAATTCCGGCTCCAGACCAGACTGCCGCAACGCTTCGGCCAGTTGCCAGCCGCTGTGAGCGGCGGCGCTGTATAGCAGCGCTTTGCTTTGGTCATAGCCGAAATGCGGCGGTAAATCGGCGGCGTTATAAAGGCGCAGAAGTTCGGTTTGCTGCAATGCTTCAGCGATAGCCTCCCTTTCCTGTTGCAGTGCCAGCCTGCGCGCCGCGGCCTGCTCGCTCCATTCGGCGCGCGCCGCGTCCAGAGAGGCCAACAGGGGATAGGAGGGGCTGCTGGTTTGCAGCATAGTCAGCCAGCGCTCCGGCCGCAGAACTGGCTGGTCTGGCCGGTCATTTTGCAGCAGCACGGCCGTTTGACCCAGACTGCCCATGCTTTTGTGCCAGCTGTCAATAACCAAATCCGCGCCCAGCCGGGTGGCGGCCATATCCGGGGCGATAAAAGGCAGGTGCGCTCCGTGGGCTTCATCAACGATGCTGATTAGCTGATTTTCCCGGCAAACCGCCAGCATTTGCGCCAAATCCACACACACGCCGTAATATGAGGGGTAAACGAAAAAAGCCGCCTGACAGCCGGGGCTGTTCTGGCAGGCTGTTTTAAGCTGCTGCGGCGTAACGCCAAGGGGCAGGCCGTGCGGCGGCAGGTATTGAACGGGCAGCCAGACCGGTTGACAATCGGCCAGCGCCAGCGCGTTCCAGGCGGCGCGGTGAGCATTGCGCGGCAACAGAATGGAGCAGCCGGGGTGTTCGGCCGTGGCGGCCAGAATGGCGGCCAGAATACCAACTGTTGCGCCGTTTACCAGAAAATGCGCCTGTTTGGCGCCCACAGCGGCAGCCAGCATTTCCTGCGCCTGTTTAAGTGCGCCGGCCGGGGAATGTAAGTCGTCCAGCCCATCGGCTTCGGTAAGGTCCCAGCCGGCCAAATCGCCCCAATGCCGGAACAGCCCCAGCGCCTGCTTCTGCCCTTTATGGCCGGGCATGTGCTGGCGCTGGCGGTTTTTGGCCTGATATTCTTCAATCGCCTGAATAAGCGGCGTTTGGTTTGATGATGACATATTCGGCTCCTGATTTGGCGTTCAGCAGGTTTTTAAGCCCGGAAAATCCAGCGTGGCGAAAAGGTCGGCCAGCGTTTCCGCGCGGCGGATAAGCTGCACCGAGCCGTCGGTTTTCAGTAAAAGCTCCTGACAACGCAGTTTGCCGTTATAATTAAAGCCCATGGCGGAGCCGTGCGCGCCGGTATCGTGGATAGCCAGCAGGTCGCCGACGGCAATTTCCGGCAGCTGGCGGTCAATGGCGAATTTGTCGTTATTCTCACAAAGCGAGCCCACCACGTCATAAACATGGTCATGTGGAGCCTGCGCCTTGCCCAGAACGGTAATATGATGATAAGCGTTATAAAGCGCCGGGCGCATTAAATGCGCCATGCAGGCGTCCACGCCGATATAATGCTTGTAAGTGTCTTTGGTGTGAATAGCGCGCGTAACCAGCAGCCCAAAGGGGCCGGTCATCAGGCGGCCGCTTTCCATGGACAGGCTGACCTTATCCAGCCCGGCCGGCGTTAGCAGACGCTGATATTCACGTTTGATACCCTCGCCCAGCGCGGTCAGGTCAATATCGGCTTCTTCCGGCCGATAAGCCAGCCCCAGACCGCCGCCCAGGTTGATAAATTCCACGGCTACGCCCAGTTTATCCTTTAATTCTACCGCCAATTCAAACATCATGGTGGCGGTGCCGATAAGATAGTCGCTCTGTAATTCATTGGAAACCACCATGGTATGCAGACCGAAGCGCTTAACGCCTTTGGCCTGCGCCTGGCTTACGGCTTGCAGCAGCTGCTCATGCGTCAGGCCGTATTTGGCTTCTTCCGGGGTGCCGATAATAGCGTTGCCGCCGCTGCGCTGCGGCCCAGGATTGTAACGGAAAGATAATAATTCCGGCAGACCGGCGGTTTTTTCCAGAAAATCCAGGTGGGTGATATCGTCCAGATTGATGATAGCGCCCAGACTGCGCGCTTTAATATATTCCTCCGGCGGCGTGTTGTTGGAGGTAAAGCAAATTTCTGCGCCTTGCATGCCGGCGGCCTCGGCCAGCAGCAGTTCCGCCAGAGAACTGCAATCAGCGCCCAGACCTTCCTCCTGCATTATTGCCAAAATATGGGGGTTGGGCAGGGCTTTTACCGCATAATGTTCCCGGAAAGCGGGCGCCCAGGCAAAAGCGGCCTTGAGGCGCTGCGCCATGCTGCGGATACCGGCTTCGTCATAAAGATGAAAAGGGGTGCCATAGGCGGCGGCAATTTCCTGTATTTTGGCTTCTGTGCAAAAAAGCTGTTTTTCGGCCATTTTTGTTTTGCTCCTTTATAAAAGTGTATTTTTTTAAAAAATTTAATATTTTCTTAAGAAAATAAACGCGAAAATTGTGTATAATAAAATTGGCTACATAATATTAAAACATTTATCGGGCGGAAAAGTCAATAGTCTGCGCCAATGTATACAGTAAATTTGTTGCACTGGCCGGGCAAGGTATGGTATAATATAGCGACAAAGATAAAGAATAGGTTGTGTTGATTGAGGGAGGTGCTGATTTTGTTTGAACCTTTGGAAACGGAACAAGAGGACAAGTATAAGCGTTTTGGTAAACGCAGTCTGGTTTTTGTTCTGGTTCTGCTGGCTATGTTTTTTGCGCTGGCGGCGCGATTGTTTGCCCTGCAAGTTATGAATACCAGCGAATATTCCGCAATTTCCAGCCGCAACCAGCTGCGCATGATTTCTCAGCCGGCCAAGCGCGGTGATATTTATGACCGAAACATGCTGAAGCTGGCGGGCTCGGAGATTTGCTTTGAAATTTCTATTTCCACGTCTAAAGAGCAGTCGGAAGATGAAATCAAGGAGTTGGCGGCCAATCTGGCCGGTTATCTGAAAGACCCGGAACTGAACGCAGAAACGATTGAAAAAATGATTACCGGCAACAGCCGCCGTTATCAACCGGTTGTTATTACCACTTTGCCGGCAGAAAATAACCAGCATCTGGTGGCCAGTTTGGAAGAAAACCGGGACAAGCTGCCTGGGCTTCTGATTATTGAAACGCCGCGCCGCGTTTATTTGCAGGGACGGCTGGCCAGTCATATTTTGGGTCAGGTTGGTAAAATCACGGATTCTGATGCGGATTTGATGCAGAATTATAATTATCTGGCTACGGATTTGGTGGGCAAGGCCGGGGTTGAGCGCACAATGGAGCGTTTTACAGACACTGACGGCCGGGAAATTGGCCTGCGCGGACAACGCGGTTTGCAGCTTTTGGAGATTAACTCCTCCAACCGTATTGTACGCGTGGTATCCACGCAGGAAAGCGTTTCCGGTAATTCGCTGGTGTTGACGATTGACTCGGATATTCAGCGTGTTATGGAGGAGAGTCTGGCCGCCACGGTTAAAAAATTGCAGCAGGACCGCCCCAAAGCGCAGGGCGGCGCGGCGGTTTTGTTAGATGTGAAAACCGGCGCGGTACTGGCCATGGCTTCTTATCCTGATTTTGCGCCGGAGGATTTTATCAGTGGTATTGACAGCGAACTGGCCGCTTATTATTATGATGAAACGCTGAAGCCCACCTTTAACCGGGCGGTTTCCGGCGCTTATCCGGTGGGTTCCACGTTCAAGGTCAGCACGGCGCTGGCGGCTTTGGCCTGTGGGGCTATTGGCCGGAATACGGAAATTTTATGCGACCCGGAAAACTGGGTTAATGATAAAGCCAAATGCACCGGTATTCATGGTATGGTGGATTTAAGCCATGCTTTGGCGGTTTCCTGTAACACTTATGCGCAGGACGCCGGCGCTATGGCCGGTATTGATAATATGTATGAGGTCTTTCGGCAGCTTGGTTATGGTCAGCTGACCGGTATTGAGCTGACTGGTGAAACGCGTGGTCTGCTGGCTAATCCGGACTGGAAAAAACTGAATTTTAAGGGCAGTGAGGGCAACTGGTATCCCTATGATACTTATTATATGTCTATCGGTCAGGGTTACAGTTATTACACGCCGCTGCAAATGGCGCAGGCCATGGCTACGATTGCCAATCACGGCGTACGCATGCAGCCGCATGTGGTGGACCGGATTATTGACTATGAGGGAGAAACGGTTTATCAATGGGAGCCGCGTGTTATGGACCGCATTAATATGTCTGACGAAAGCTGGGATGTGCTTTATGACGCGCTCTTGGCGGTAACCCAGCCCGGCGGCACGGCTTATTCTACCTTTGGCCGTTACCCGGTGCCGGTGGCGGCCAAAACCGGCACGGCGCAGACTGGTTTGGTGGGTGACGATAAAAATAATGACTATCATGGCTGGTTTATTGCCTTTGCGCCGGCGGACGACCCACAGGTAGCTTTTGCCGGTATGGTGGAATATGGTTTCCATGGTTTTTCTTCCGGTGGTATTGTCTGCCGTGATGTTTTTAACGCATATTTTGGCTTTGACAGTAGTCAGACTTCAACCTCGGTTTATTCCTCGGTTGTAGAGTAATTTTAAATAAAGAAAAATTTAGACTGAAAATATATAAAAGAGAGGATTTGTTATAAAAATTTAATTAAAATGCAAAATATCCGCTGATTTTGCGGCAATTTGGCGCAAACTATTCGTAATCTGGCATAGGAAAAGAGCCGGCGGCCTCCGAAATTATTTTGAGCAAAAAGATGTAACGGATTTTTATAAGGGAGGCGTGGTTTTTGGTTATATCAGGAGAGAGCGTCAGATTGGTGAGTGATACCGCCCTGGTGCAAAGGACTTTGCGCTCAGGCCAGAAAGTCAGCTTTGGCGGCAATGTTGTGGTGTTGGGTGATGTTAACCCCGGCGCGGAAATCATTGCTGATGGTCATGTTGTGGTGCTGGGGGCGCTGCGCGGCGTGGTTCATGCCGGCGCGCATGGTGATGACAGCGCCACGGTGGTGGCTTCATCTCTTTTGCCGACTCAAATTCGCATTGCTTCTTACATTACCCGGCCGCCGGACGGCCAGCCTCTGCCGGAAACTTTTTGCCCGGAGGTTGCCTATCTTCGTGATGGTGAAGTGGTAATTGAAAAATACGTCATCAGCAAATAAGCTATTTGAGGGAGGAAGTAATATGGGAGTTGTATATGTCGTTACCTCCGGCAAGGGAGGCGTTGGCAAAACTACGACCACCGCCAATTTGGGCTGCGGCCTGGCCAAGTTGGGCAAACAGGTTGTTATGCTGGATACGGATATCGGCCTGCGCAATTTAGACGTTGTGTTGGGGCTGGAAAACCGTATTGTTTATGATGTGGTTGATGTTGTACAGGGGCGCTGCCGCCTGAAACAGGCTTTGATTAAGGACAAGCGCTTTGAGAATATGTATCTGCTGCCGGCCGCGCAGACCAAGGATAAAACCGCGGTTACAGAGGTTCAGATGGTGGAGCTGATTGATGAGCTTAAGCCGCAGTTTGATTACATACTGATTGACTGTCCGGCTGGTATTGAGCATGGTTTTAAAAACGCCATTGCCGGCGCTGACCATGCTATTGTGGTAACGGTGCCGGAGGTTTCTGCGGTGCGTGACGCAGATCGCATTATCGGGCTTTTGGAGGCGGCCGGTCTGAATGAGCCGCATTTGATTATTAATCGTATCCGGACGCGCATGGTGCAAAATGGTGATATGATGTCGGTGGAGGATATGCTTGAGATTTTGGCGGTGGATTTGCTGGGTATCGTACCTGATGACGATTCTATCGTAACTTCCACCAACCGCGGCGAGCCGGCAGTGCTTGATGAAATGTCCCGCGCCGGCCAGGCTTATCGTAATATCACCCAAAGGCTTTGTGGGGCGGAGGTTCCGCTGTTGGATTTATCGGAAAAAGACGGCTTTTTGAGCCGTTTGAAGACCTTGTTTGCCGTGCGTTAGGAGGGGTTAATATGAGTTTTTCAGAGGTTTTAACAAAATTCTTTCCTAAAGAAGAAATGAAAAAAAACAGTTCCAAGGAGATTGCCAAGGAGCGTTTGCGTCTGGTTTTGGTGCAGGACCGCGGCAACAGTCTGCCAGAGGATATGCTGCTTAATCTGCGTGCGGAACTTATTGCCCTTTTTTCCCGGTATATGGTGATTGACGAGGGTCAGCTGGATATGGCTTTTAATAAAAGCGAGGGAGAAATTGCCCTGGTGGCCAGTATACCGGTGGTTAGAATAAAGAATTAGTAAAATTTGGGAGATTTTTTTGGGAGATTAGATAAGTGTTTGACAAAAAGATTTTAAAAAACCTGGACTGGGTATTTTTGCTTTTGCTGGCTTTGTTGATGACTTTCAGCTTTGTGGTGCTGATTTCCGCTTCCGGCAATGTAACGTCAAATCCGTTTTATTATGTGCAGCGTCAGGCCATATTTTTCGGTATCAGCCTGGTGTCCATGACGGTGGTGGCGCTGTTTAATTACCGCAATCTGGCCAGTTATTCATCGCTGGCTTATGTTGTGGTTCTGGGTCTGCTGGTGGCTGTTTTGTTTGCGCCGCACCCGGAAGGTGCAAGCACCGACGCCAACCGTTGGTTTTACATCAGTACGTATCAATTACAGCCCTCAGAGTTGGCCAAGCTGGTCTTTATTGTGGTTTTGGCCAACTACCTGAGCCGGCGGCAGGACGTTATCCATGAATGGCGTACCTTTTGGGTTTCGCTGGGCATGGCGGCGCCTTTTATGTTTTTGATTTTGATTGAGCCTGATTTGGGTACCACCATGGTTTTCGGCTTTATGGTAGTCGTTATGATGTGGCTTTCCGGCATTCCGCGCCGGCGTATGCTGGCGCTGCTGGCTATAATTGCCCTGCTGGTGGGTTTCGTCTTTCTGGACCTCTGGGTCGCCACGGACGGCTTTGACCATATGATTGAGGAATTGCCGGTGCCCCTGCCGATGCATACCTATCAGCTGAACCGTTTGATTATTTTCATTAATCCGGAGATGGATCCCTTAAAAGAGGGTTATCAGATAATTCAGTCCAAGGTGGCTATCGGTTCCGGCGGCCTGTTCGGCAAGGGTTATGGCGAGGGTTCGCAGGTGCAGAGTAATTTTGTGCCTTATCATCATACGGACTTTATTTTTGCCGTTGTTGGTGAGGAACTTGGTTTTCTGGGCGCGTTAGCCGTGCTGCTGATTTATCTGCTGCTGTTGCTGCGCATGATGCGCATTGCCAACCAATCGGCCGATTTGTTTGGCTCGCTGATTGTGTCCGGTATTGTGGCCATGCTGGTGTTTCAGATTTTTGTTAATATCGGCATGACGGTGGGTATTATGCCGATTACCGGTATCACCATGCCTTTCTTCAGCTATGGCGGCAGTAGTTTGCTGTTCAATATGACCGCTATCGGCCTTATCCTTTCCGTTAACATGCGTCGCGAAATCAAAATATTTTAAATCTTTGGCAATCCGGAGCAATGTTCGTTTAGTATGATAGAAAAGTAATCCTATTTTATAGAGATAAAATTATAATAGAATTACAACGTAGCATGGTTTGTCAAGATTAAAAAAAGTTTGCATAAGCTAAATCCTCCGGCATATGAATTAATATCGTATGTTAGGAGGGTTTGCTTATGTATTTATCAGCGCCTAAAAAGCTATTATTATTTGCGATGCTGTTAGCGGCATTTGTTTTGGCTTCTTTTGGACCGGCGGCGGCGGCCGAACTGCCGGAGATTGATGCGGCGGCCTATGTTTTAATGGAGCCGCAGAGCGGAGAGATTTTGGCGGCCGCCAATGCTGATGCGAAGCGTTATCCGGCCAGCACCACCAAGATTATGACGCTGGTTTTGGCGCTGGAGGCGGTGGAGCGCGGCGAGGCCAGTCTGGAGGATAATGTTACCACCAGTGAATATGCCGCCAGCATGGGTGGTTCACAGGTATATCTGTATGTTGGCGAAACCAGAACCTTGCATGAGATGTTGGTGGCCGTGGCGGTTGGTTCCGGCAATGACGCCAGCGTGGCCGTGGCCGAGCATATTGGCGGTTCAGTGGGCAATTTTGTTGATATGATGAACAAACGGGCGACGGAGTTGGGTATGAGCGGCACGCATTATGCCAATCCGCACGGTCTGCATGACCCGGAGCATTACACCACGGCCGGTGATATGGCTGTTTTGGCGCGACATGCAATTAATGTGCCGCATTTGTTGGAATATACCAGTATTTATGAATATCAATTCCGGGGAGAACCCAATCCGCTGGTTTTGTGGAACACCAATCGGCTGCTGAAATGGTATGATGGTGTGGACGGTCTGAAAACCGGCTATACTTCAGAGGCCGGGCGCAATCTGGTGGCGACGGCCACGCGCGGCGATTTGCGGCTGATTTCTGTGGTGATGGGCGTGGAGCCGCAGCAGGGGCATTTTACGGAGAGCATGAAGCTTTTAAATCATGGTTTTAATAATTACAGCTATCAGCTGCTTTATGCGGCCGGTTCCCTGATTTGTTCGGTGCCGGTGGAAAAGGGGGCGGCCGGCCGGGTGGACGCCCGGATTGAGCAGCCGGCTGGCGTTTTAAGCAAGGCCGGCGGAAGCGCTGATTTTGAAACGGTAATTAATGTGACGGAACCATGGCCGCAGGCGCCGCTGGCGGCCGGCACGCAGCTTGGGGAGTTGCAGATTTGCCAGAACGGCCAGGTGGTGCAGAGTTTGCCTCTGGTGGCGAGCAATGATGTGGAAAAAATCGGCTTGCTGCAATGCTGGCGAGAAATTTTGAGTTCCGCCTGCGCGCTTAACTGAAAAATTTGTATAAAAAAACAGTGTTTCAGCGCATGAGGCACTGTTTTGTTTATATTTTCTTAAAAAAAATATATTATAATAAGTATGATAAAATGTAACATATTATAATTATAGTGTAAAAGTTATGGGGGAGGGATTTTATTTGAGTGAATTGCCATCTCTGATTACGGACCTGGCGCTGATTTTGATTTTGGCTGGTCTGACCACTCTGCTTTGCAAAAAGCTGAAGCAGCCGTTGGTTTTGGGCTATATTCTGGCTGGTTTTTTGTGTGGGCCGGTGGTAAATTTTCTGCCGACGATTGCCGACCAGGAAAATATTGAGTTATGGTCAGAAATTGGCGTAATTTTTTTGATGTTTGCGGTGGGACTGGAGTTTAGTATTCATAAGCTGGTTAAGGTTGGTCTGGCCGGCATTTTGGCCTCTTTGTTTGAGGTTGTGGGCATGATGCTGGTGGGTATTGGTCTAGGGCGGCTTTTGGGCTGGTCTATGATGGACAGCATTTTTCTGGGCGGCATGCTTTCCATTTCCTCCACCATGATTGCGATTAAGGCGCTGGAGGATTCCGGCCTGAAAGAGCATAAATTTGCCGGTTATGCCATTGGTACGCTGATTATTGAGGATATTGTGGCAATTTTCCTGATGATTATTTTGTCCACGGTTTCCGTCAGTCAGGGTATCAGCGGCCTGAGCCTGCTGGAAACGATTGGCCGGCTGCTGTTTTATCTGGCTTTGTGGTTGCTTTTGGGTATTTATCTGTTGCCTACTTTCCTGAACAAGGTGCGCAGTCTGTTAAATGATGAAATGCTGCTGGTTATCTCGCTGGGCATCTGCTTTGGTATGGTCTGGATTGCTGATGCGCTGGGCTTTTCCTCGGCGTTGGGGGCGTTTCTGGCCGGCTCCATTCTGGCCGGCACGGTGCATAGCGAGCGCATTGAGCATTTGGTTGCGCCCTGCCGGGATTTGTTTGGCGCGGTATTCTTTGTATCCGTCGGTTTGTTGGTGGTGCCGGCCACGCTGGCCGAATACATTATGCCAATTTTGTTGATTACGCTGGTGACGATTATCGGCAAGATTATTTTCCTGACTTTGGGCATGATGGCTGCCGGCAAGGATATTGTAACTTCGGTGGGCGCTGCTTTCTGTCTGACGCAGATTGGCGAGTTTTCCTTTATTATTGCTTCACTAGGTACTTCATTGGCTGTAACCAGCGATTTTCTCTATCCGGTGATTGTGGCGGTTTCTGTGATTACTTCTTTCAGCACGCCGGTGATGATACGTTATGCGGAGGGCTTTGCCGGCTGGCTGGCTAAAATTATGCCGGCCGGACTGCGCGACGGCTGGGAAAAATATGGCAATAATGATGATGACAGCGCCTTGCAGGACAGTGATTGGCTTGCTTTTGGCCGCAGTTATCTGGGGACGCTGGTGCTGCATAGCATGATTTCTTTGGGTATTTATATGCTGGGTACCAATTTCCTTACCGGTCTGGTGAGCCAATGGGGCTTTGGGCCGGCGCTGGTCTGCCTGGTGGTGGAGTTGGCAATGTTGCCGTTTGTCGGTCAGCTGCTGGTCTTTCGCAATTCCTATATGACGTCGCTTTGGCTGCGCGGCCTGAAAAACCGTCTGCCGTTGCTGGTGTTGATGATTTTGCGTGTGGCGGTGGCTATGGCGCTGCTGATTATGCCGCTTTACTGGCTGCTGCAATTCCACCCGGTGTTGATTGGTCTGATTTGTCTGGGCCTGACTTTGCTGCTGTTTAAGTTCAACAAATTTACCAGCATGTATTTGCGGATTGAAGCGCGTTTTCTGGCTAATTTTAATGAGCGCAAGCTTTATGAGCAGCGCGCCGGCGCGACGGGGAATGAGTTGCGCCATAGCCTGAATGAGGAGTTGCTGGTGAAATGTTTCCGTTGTCCCGAGGAGGGCGCGTTGATTGGCCAGAGTTTACAGGAAACGGATTGGGGGCGTTTATATAATCTGAAAGTGATTAAAATTAAGCGTGGCCGCAAGCATATCAATATCCCGGAGAGCGGCGAGCGTTTACAGGCCAATGATTTGGTTTGGCTGTTGGGCGAGGCCCGGGATTTGGCTAATTTCAGCTTTTATAGTGCGGAAAACGGCCTTTTGCAGGCGGAAACGGCAGATTTGACCCTGAAAGATTTTATTGCCGGCCAGAGCGACGCCAGCGACAGCGAGCAGATTTATTGCTGTGCGGTGCAGATGTCAGATGCGCCGCGTTATGTGGGCAAAAATCTGCGAGATTCCTCTTTGCGTCAGGATTGGAGCTGTTTTCTGCTGGGTTTGGAGCGCAATATGCTGCCGATTATGAACCCCAGCCCGGATATGGTGCTGGAGAACGGTGATTTGGTCTGGGTTTTGGGCGGCAGGTCAATGGGCGAAGCTTTGGTTGCCGAGGGTCTGGTATAAAAGGCGTTGTTTAATATTTGTAAAATAAGTTGCACTTTCTTTTTTCCTATGATATAATTAGGTTGTGTTTGGTAAAAATGATTAATACCGCAGGAGGGTTGTTTATGTTGCGAGAATTTAAGACTGATTTGGGTATGGTTGACGTTGCCAGAGATGTTTTGGCCACGTATATTGGGCTTTCCGCCACAAATTGTTTCGGCGTGGTTGGCATGTCTTCCAAGACGCTGAAAGACGGTTTTGCCACACTTTTGGGGCGTGATTCTGTGAGCCGGGGTGTGGAAATTGCTGAGAAAGATGACAGCTTGCAGGTGAATGTTTATATTATTGTGGGTTATGGCACCAAAATTTCAGAGATTGCCAATAATGTAATTCATAGAATACAGTACAATATTCGTGAATATCTGGGTATCCAGCTGGATAACATCAATATAATTGTGCAGGGTGTGCGGATATTGGACTAAGGAGGAAGTCGTTTGAGTAAGCTATTGAATATCAGCGAATTTACCGCTTTTTTCATCGGCGCTTCAGCCAATTTGACGGCTAACAAGGAGCGGATAAACGCGCTTAATGTTTTCCCGGTGCCGGACGGCGATACCGGCACCAACATGGGATTAACCATGAGTTCTGCGGTTAAGGATTTGCCGGCTCAGACCAATATTGCCAAAGCGGCCGAGCGTTTGGCGCATGGCGCGCTGCTGGGGGCGCGTGGTAATTCCGGCGTGATTTTGAGCCAGATTTTGCGCGGCTTTGCGCAGGGTCTGGAGGGCTGTGAACAGGTTGCCGCGCCGGATTTTGCGCGCGCGATGCAAAAAGGCGTTGAGCTGGCCTATAAATCGGTAATGCGGCCGGTGGAGGGTACAATTTTAACTGTGGCGCGTAAAATGGCCGATGCCGCTGGTGAAGCTGTGGCGGTTGATGCGGCTATGGATTTGGAAAATCTGGTTGAGTTGATGCTCAAACAGGGGCATCAGGCTTTGGCCAACACGCCCAACCAACTGCCGGTTTTAAAACAGGCCGGCGTGGTGGATTCTGGCGCCAGCGGCTTGGTGGCTATTTTTGAGGGTGGTTTGCGCGCTCTGCGCGGCGAGGAATTTGAAATGCCGCTGCAAATTGAGGGTAAAGTTGATTTTACCAACCAGACCGCCGAGGATACGCAGCAGTTGGTTAACCATTACTGCACGGAATTTTTTATTCACGGTCAGGGCATTGATGTGGATACTTACCGGCAGCATTTGCAATCTATGGGCGAAAGCCAGGTGATTGTGGGTAATGCTACGGTGGTTAAAACGCATATTCATACGGCCGACCCCGGCGCGGTTTTGAGTTATGCACTGCAATTTGGCTCATTGCATGATTTGAAGATTGATAATATGAAAGACCAGCACCGCGAAACGCTGCTGACAGATGAGGAACGCGGCGCTGCGGAGGAGAATACTGCGCTGGCTGATAAGCAGGAAACCGTTGCGCCGGAGCCTGACCAGCTAGACGTGGCTATTGCCGAGGCGGCCGCGACGCTTGGCGATATGTTGCCAGATATGGAGGCGGTGGAACTGCCCCTGTGCGGTGTGGTGACGGTTTCTTCGGGCAGTGGTCTGGATCAGATTTTTACCGAGATGGGCGCGGCCGGTCTGGTAAGCGGCGGCCAGAGTATGAACCCCAGCGCGGAGGATATTTTGCAGGCGATTAATAATCTGCCGGCTCAACAGGCGGTTATCCTGCCGAACAACAGCAATATTGTGATGGCGGCCAATCAGGCTAGTCAGCTGGCGGAGAAGCCGGTTGTGGTGGTAAGCAGCAAGTTTATCACCCAGGGCATTGCAGCCATGATGAATTTTGACCCGGAGAGCAGCGCCGAGGAGAACGCGGCCAACATGCAGGAAGCGGCGGCGTTGGTACACAGCGCGCAGGTTACCTATGCGGTGCGCGATTCTCAGTTTGACGGCCAGACAATACATGAGGGCGATATTCTGGGCTTGTTGGAGGGCGATATTGCCGTGGTGGAAACTACGGTGCGCCAGACCGTTTTGAATTTGCTGCCGCAGATGTTTGATGATGATACCAGCCTGATAACTCTGCTTTATGGCGAGGGCGTAACGGAGGAAGACGCTGTGCTTTTGGGCGAGGATTTGGCCGAGGCTTTTCCGGATTATGAGATTGAGGTGCAGCTGGGCGGCCAGGCGGTTTATCATTATCTGATTGCCGTGGAATAAAGATTAAAATTATAGCATTTTACATGGCGCCTTTGTTAGGCGCCATTGCTGTATATAAGGCTTAACAGAAAAAACAGGGGTGAGGATATGGCGGCATTGGCCAGGGAATGGGCGGCAATTTTGCAGGCGGAACAGCGGCAGGGTTATCTGGACAGCAGCGTTTTGGGCGGCTTTGGCGAGTGGCTGGCCAGTCTGGGGCGGCCAGAGTTGGCGGCGCTGGGGCAGACATACAGCGAGGCTGCGCTTAATCAGCGCCCGGAACTCTGGCAGCAGGCCAAAGCGCTGTTGGAGGCGGCAGAGCAGCCGGAAGCCTTAAAGCCGCCGACGGGTTCAATTCAGAGCAAACCCAGCGCGGCGGATTGTTTGCAGACTTCCATTGAATATCTGAAAGGGGTTGGCCCCAAGCGCGCTGTGCTGCTGCGGCGTTTGGGTATTTATAAGATTGCCGATTTGCTGTTTAACCGTCCGCGTGCTTATGAAAGCCGGCCGCAACCGGTGGCTATTGCGCAACTTTCAGCCTGGCAGGGCGATATAGCGGCGGTGCGCGCCCGGGTTCTGGCTAAAACTGTGTTGCGTCCCAAGCGTGGGTTAACCATTTTGAAAGTGACGGTTAGCGACGGCACAGGTAATCTGGCGGCGGTCTGGTATAATCAGCAGCATTTGGAGCCCAAGCTGACGGTGGGTTTGCCGCTGCAAATTTTCGGCAAGCTGGAATGGCGCTATGGCGGTTGGGAATTGGCGGTGCAGGACTATGAAATTATAGATGATGCTTCGGCAGACTCGGCTGCTGGCGGCGAACTGTTGCCGGTTTATGCCCTGACCGCTAATCTGACCCAGAAAGCCATGCGCCGGCTGGTGGAAACGGCCTGGGGCAAATATGCGGCTTATCTGACGGACGGACTGCCGCCGGATTTGCTGGCCGAACATCAGCTTCTGCCTTTGCGTCAGGCGCTGTTTTATCTGCATTTTCCGGAGAACGAGCAGCAGGTGGAGCAGGGGCGGCATCGTCTGGCTAATGAGGACTTGTTGGTGACCAAGCTGACGGTGCTGGCAAACCGTTTGCCGGAAAGCGAGCAGCCAGTGGAGCGAGCGGCGGCGGACAACGACGATATTATGTCACAGTTTGCCGCGGTGTTGCCGTATCAGCTGACTAACGCCCAGCGTCGGGTGATTACGGAAATTCTGGACGATTTAACCCAGCCGCGTTTGATGCGCCGGCTGGTGCAGGGTGATGTTGGCTCCGGCAAAACGGTGGTGGCCGCGGCGGCTTTGTATCATAATTTTCGGGCTGGTCGGCAGGGGGCTTTAATGGCGCCGACGGAAATTCTGGCCGCCCAGCATTATCATAATTTGCAGCCAGTGCTGGCCGGGTTGGGTTTGCATGTGGCTTTGCTGACCGGTGATACGCCGACGGTTGAGCGGCGCGAAACTTTGGCGGCTCTGGCGGCCGGTCAGGTGGACGTGCTGGTGGGTACGCATGCGCTGTTTTCGGCCGATGTGGAGTTTGACCGGCTGGGTCTGGCGGTTACTGATGAGCAGCACCGTTTTGGCGTTAATCAGCGCAACTCTCTGCGTCAAAAGGGGGCGCAGGCAGATGTTCTGGTGTTGACGGCGACGCCCATTCCGCGCACACTGGCCATGACTTTTTGCGGCGATTTGGCGGTTTCTGTGCTTGATGAACTGCCGCCGGGACGGCAGCCGATTGCTACTTATGCCGTCAGCTATGATTTGGAGGCGCGCGCTCTGGCTTTTGTTCTGGCGGAGTTACAGAAAGGCCGGCAGGCTTATATGGTTTGCCCTCTGGTTGAGGAAAATGAAAATCTGGAACTGCAATCGGCCATTCAGCTGACGGAGCGCCTGCAAAGCCGGGAGTTTGCTGCTTATCGGGTGGGGCTGCTGCATGGCAAGCTGAAGCCGCAGGAAAAAAACGAGGTTATGCAGGCCTTTGCGGCCGGGCAAATTCAGGTTTTGGTGGCCACCACGGTTATTGAGGTGGGCGTTGATGTGCCGAACGCCACGGTTATGGTTATTCGTGATGCGGAGCGTTTTGGTCTGGCCCAGCTGCACCAGCTGCGCGGCCGGGTGGGGCGCGGTGGTCAGCAAAGCTATTGTATTTTGTTGAATAATGCTAAAAGCAAGGAGGCGCGCGAGCGCATTAAAACTCTGACCGAGAGCAGCGACGGCTTTGTGATTGCCGAGGCGGATTTGCGGCTGCGCGGCGCCGGCGAACTTTTGGGGACGCGCCAGAGCGGTCTGGCTATGCTAAAATATGCTGATTTGTCGCGTGATTTGCGGCTGGTGGAGGCCGCGCGCGCCGACGCTGCGCGTCTGCTGGAGGGCGGCGAATATCTGAACTGGCCGCTGGCGCAGGAAGTTCGGCGCAAAAGTGAACTTTTGGAGTCCTGAAAAAAATTTTTTCAAAAAATTTTATTTTTCATGTGGCAAAACTGTGCTTTGCCGGGTGTATATATTGAAAGGGAGATTATTGTGATTAAAAAGAGCGATTTGTTAAGGCTTTTGATTTGTGTGGTAGTTTTTAGTTATGCGGCTCCGGCTTGGGCTGCGGAAAGTGAAGTGTGTATAAAGGAGGTTTGTCTGAAAGAAATTGTTATTAACGCCGATGTACCATATTTACTGGCGGAATTGCCGGAGAACGCCGGCGAAATTCGTTTGAATTTTACCGTTGAGGGTGAAAACGCTGTGATGCCGATAGATGCACAGACCGGATTTGAGGTTGAATGGAATAGCGTGCAGCCGGGTGAGCGAGTTATGGTAAGTTATAGCCGGCAGCCGCAGGGCGCGCAGCTGCATTATCTGCTGCTGAATTTGGGCGACGAGCCGCCTACAGGCCGGGTTGTGATTGAAGAAATGGCCGGCTTTGCTTATAATCGAATGTTAGTGGATAACGGGCGCTTGTGGTTAAGGCGTTCTGACGGCGATTTCCAGTTCCCGGATAACTTTGATATGGTTTATTTGGGGGTTGGCCGGCGGATTTTGGTCTGGTATGATGAGGAAAAAGACGGGCAGGCGATTTGTACAAGACTGCGAGCGGTTTTTTCTCAGCCCGAGGTGCAGGAACACCGGCAGGCCAAGGCTTGGGAGGATATGTATTATAATGAAGGAAAAACGCGGCATTTGCGGGCCAACGGGGCCGAGCTGCCCAAGGTGGTGCGTTATGTGCATGGCGAGCCTTATCTGCCGCTACGCCAGACGGCGGAGGCGCTGGGTTATGACGTGGAATGGGACGCGGCGGCGCAGGCTGCTTATCTGACCGGCGAGAGGGTGCAGGCGCGGATTGTGCCTTATAAGGCGGCTTATCTGGCGATTGATGGCCGGAGCAGTGAATTTTACGGTCTGCCGCGTATTTATGACGGTTGCCTGTGCGTGCCGGCAATGCTTTTTGAAGTGCTGGGCGCGGAGATGACGGTCTCTAACGAAACAATGATTTTGAACCTATAAAAAAGTATAATTTAATGGAGGTAATTTATTTATGAAAAAGATTAGAATGATTTGTGCAGCTTTGACGATTGCAGCTATTGGTACATTTGGCGGCATGGCTTTTGCCGCTGATGCACAGCCACAGAATACGGAGCCGGTTGTTGGTGGAGAAACAGCCGTTATTCAGGAGGAGGTTGCGGCGCATATGTATAGTGGTTACGCCGAGGTTAAAGAGATTGCCACTGCTGAGATGAACTCTGAATTTATTTTGGTTAAACCGGAAGATGAAAGTTATTCAGAAATTCAGCTGAATATTGGCGCGGATACGCTGTTTGTGAACAACAAAACCGGCAAAGAAGTGAAGATGTCGGATATTAAGGTTGGCGACCGTGTTTATGTTTATTATGATATGGCGATGACGCGTTCTATTCCGCCGCAAAGCCGGGCTTATCTGGTGTTGACTGATGTTAAAGAGGGTATGCCGGCCAAGCTTTGGACTGCTGAGGAGATTAAGACCGAGGACGGTGGTGATTTGGTAGTTACCACAGATAACGGCGGCTTGTGGCTGCGCGTGCCGGCTAAAGCCTGGATTGATGAAAAAACGCAGTTGCAGGAGGGCGATCGTTTTCTGGCCTGGTATGATATTGTAGCTCTTTCCTATCCCGGTCAGGCCAATGCCGAAAAGGCTATGTTGTTGCCGTCTGGCGCGGCAGCGGCGCAGGAACTTGGTGATACTGAGGATACCACGGTGGAAATTCCGGCGGCAGTCAGCACCATTACCAGCACTGTGAAAGTTAAGGAAATTATTAACGATGGCGATATTCAGTATTTGCTGGTGGAACGCCCGGACGGCGCTGGCGATATTCAGCTGAATTTTGCTACGGAGGGTGAAAATGCGCTGTTGGTGGTAGACGCGCAGACTGGCGTTATCCAGGACTGGAGCAGTATCCAGCCGGGCACCCAGATTATGGTAAACCATAACGCCGCGACAACATTCAGCCTGCCGCCGCAAAGCTGGCTTAATTATGCGCTGGTAAATCTGGGAGAAAAGCCGCCGGTTGGCCTGTTTAAGATTGAGAAAATAGAGAAAACCGGTGAAAATAATGAAATAACCAGAATTTTAACCAATGAGGGCAGCCTTTGGATTAGTTTCCCCATGCAGGCGCTGACGCAGGACTGTATGATGTCACATTCTTTGAAGACTGACGGCTATATTCTGGCCTGGTATGATATTGTGATGGAAAGCTACCCGGCGCAGGCCAATGCTGACAAAGTTTTGGAACTGACTCAACTGACGGGATATGCCGAAAAAGAGCGCGAGGTTGAATGGGAGAAAAAATATTATAACAACCAGCAAACCAGCGAGTTGGTTTTGGGCGATATGGTTTTTGCGGATATGGTGAAATATGCTACGCATGGCGTGCCGCTGGTGCCGGTGCGTCTGGTGGCGGAGTATCTGGGCTATGAGGTGAACTGGAACCACTCGGCGCAGGTGGCTAACTTGAACAATGGCACCATTCAGACTGATGTTTTTGACGGTCAGGAAAAATTTAATTATTATACCGCCATTCCCGGCGCGGTGGGTATGAGTACGCCGCTTAGTCTGGACGGCATGGCTCGAATGATTAATGATATTCTGTATGTACCGGCAGAACTGTTTGAATTGTTGGGGCATGAGATTACCGTTTCCGGAGATATGATGACAATTAAATAAAGTAATAAGCAATTAAAAAACCTCCCTTTAGCATTTGCCAAAGGGAGGTTTGCTGTTTTAGGTTTTTAATTAAAATACGGTCTGAACATTACCGTTGTATTGCTCATTAATGAAATTCTTGGCGGTATCGCTGCACAGAGCGGCAGCCAGAGCCTGCAATTTCTCATCGTTTTCGGTGCCCTCTTTAACGGCCAGAACATTTACATATAATGTGGCGGCCAGAGATTGGTCGTCCTCAGCAGCCAGAGCGTCAGTGGCGGCGGAAAGGTTGGCTTGCAGAGCATAGTTGCCGTTGATTACAGCCATATCCAGGTCAGCCAGTGCGCGCGGCAGCTGGGCTGCTTCCATCTCGCTGAAGTTCAGATTTTTCGGGTTATCGGTGATGTCGTAAGGGGTGGCTTTGATACCAGCGTCCGGATTAATGGTAATCAGACCAGCAGATTCCAACAGCAGCAAAGCGCGTGCTTCATTGGTGGGGTCGGCCGGGATACCGATTGTAGCGCCATCGGCCAGTTCTTCCAGACTGGTGGTCTTGCCGGGATACAGACCCATCGGCTCATAGTGAACATCAGCAATGGAAACCAGATGTGTGTTGTTTTCAGCGTTGAAATCGTTCAGATAGGTGATGTGCTGGAAATAGTTGGCGTCAAGCTCGCCATTTTCCAGAGCGGTGTTGGGAATGATGTAATCAGTGTATTCCTGAACCTGCAAATCATAGCCCTGTTCAGCCAATGTGTCTTTAAGAGCCTCCAGAATTTCCAAATGCGGCGTGGGGCTGGCGCCAACCACAATCGGAATTAATTCAGCGTCCTTGTTGTCGTTGTTGTCGGCGGCCTTTTGGCCATCGCCGCAGCCGGCTGCTGCCAGCAGGGTCAGGCTCAATACCATTAACAGGGATAAAAGTTTCTTCATTATTTGTTCCTCCTAAAAATAAAATAAAAATTTGCATAGACTAATTATATAATATAAAAGCAGAAAAAGCCAGTCTTTTTTCTATAAAACATTTTTATTAAAAGATATAGATTTTGACTATAATAAAACCGCAATAATATAATACACCTGGGCTGTTTTGTTCAACAGTTCAGGTGTATTTGTTTTTGGCTTCAATTATAATCTTTTGTCAAACTTTCTGGCCAAGCGCGTGCCGGCCTCCTGAAAAATCTGCACCAGAATAACCAGCAGAATAACCGCCAGATTGAGAATATCGTCCTGATATTTGTAATAGCCATAATTTACGGCCACTTTGCCCAGACCGCCGCCGCCGCAGAAGCCGGCCATGGCGGTATAACCAAGAATGGTGGTAACGGTAATGGCAAAACCCACCAGCAGCGAGGGGCGCGCTTCGCCCAGCATAACCTTGGTGATAATTTTGCTGGTAGGAGCGCCCATGGACTGCGCCGCTTCAATAACGCCATGGTCAACCTCTTTAATAGAACTTTCCACCATGCGCGCCACAAAGGGAGCCGCGGCCACCACCAGCGGCACGATAATGCCGCGGTTGCCGGTTATCGTGCCAACCATCATTCTGGTGAACGGAATCATCCAGACCATTAAAATCAGGAAAGGCACCGAGCGCAGTATGTTGATTATAATACCCAGACAGACATTGATTGGCCGGTTGGGGTGGATACCGTCCTTGTCGGTGAGAATAAGGATAATCCCCAGCGGCAAACCCAGCAGATAAGCAAAAAAGGTGCTTACCAGCGTCAGATAAAGCGTGGTTATCGTTTCTGATGAAAGTATATTCATCATAACTTCTGTACTCATTGGGCGTTCACCTCCCAGTTGTCATTAGCCGTAATTTCTTCGGCGTTTAAGCCCTGCATACGCAAATATTGCAGCATTTTGGCGGCCGTCGGCATATCGTCCGGCAGTTGTAAAACAATCTGACCAAAGGCTTTGCCGTCGATATTTTTGCTGTTGGCAAAAATAATGTTAACCGGCTGCTTAAACTGTAAAATCATGTTGGCAATTACCGGCTCAAAGGAGGATTGGCCGTCATAAATAACCCGAACGCAGTTTTTGTTGAGCATGGCTTTGACCGCCTGTTGTCTGGGGAAGACAAAGGATTTGGCAATATCGCTGTTGGGGTGGGCAAAAATCTCACGCACCTCGCCGCATTCAGCGATGCGGCTTTTGTCGATAAGGGCCACGCGCTGACATATTTCTTCAATCACGCTCATTTCGTGGGTGATGATAACAATGGTTATGCCCAGCTTTTCATTAATACTTTTCAGCAGGCTTAAAATGGAGCGCGTGCTGGCCGGGTCCAGAGCCGAAGTTGCTTCGTCGCAGAGCAGAACCTTGGGGTTGGTGGCCAGTGCGCGTGCGATAGCCACACGCTGTTTTTGGCCGCCGGAAAGCTGGGAGGGATAAGAGTTGGTTTTATCAGCCAGACCAACCATTTCCAGCAACTCCTGCGCGCGCTGCACGGCCTGTTTTTTTGGCGTTTTGGCAATTTCCAGCGGAAAGCAGATGTTTTCCAGCGCGGTTTTTTGCATCAGCAGGTTAAACTGTTGGAAAATCATGCCGATAGACTGCCGGGCGCGGTTTAGTTCGGCCTGACTAAGTTGGCCCAATTCCTGTTCATTGACAAAAACCTCGCCAGCGGTGGGACGCTCCAGATAATTGATACAGCGCACCAAGGTGCTTTTGCCGGCGCCGGAAAGCCCGATTACGCCGAATATTTCGCCCTGTTTAATGTCCAGATTAATGTCATTTAAGGCGTGGACGGCATTCTCGCCATTGCCATATGTTTTGCTAAGGTTTTGCAGGCGGATAATAGTTGGTTGCATTGCCGTCATTGGTGATTTGCACCGCCTTTCTTCATTTATTATCAAACGTACCCTGTATTATAACATAAAAAAAGGGAAAGTGCAACCTATTTTGCCGATTGCACTTGGGTATTTGTCTATACTGGCCGCAGTTCTGTTCTTTTTTGTCAGGTATACCGCCTCTCTTTCCGTCGGCCGGCAGGAATTGACAGCGTATAAGTAGAATACTAGGAAAACCGGGGAAACGGCCTGATTGGCGAAGTGTAAAGTCAAACAGAAGCCCGGGAATTTACGGAGAAAATAAAATATTTGGAAAAAACCGTTGCAATCAATAAAATATGCTTGGGAGTGATTGGGTAATGAAGTTGGCCGAGGCTTTGCAGGAAAGAGCGGATATTAACCGAAACATTGAACAGCTGAAAAATCGTTTAAATCATAATGTGCTGGTGCAGGAGGGGGAGCGGCCAGCAGAAGCGCCGAAGAAGTTAAAGTGCGAATTGGATAGCTTAATTGAGCGTTTAACTTATCTTATGGCCTGTATTAATCGGACAAATTGTGAAACCCGGATTGACGGTCAGAGTCTGACGGAGATTATCGCCAGAAAAGATGCGTTGGCGCTGAAAATTCATGTTTATAAAGATATTGTTTATGCGGCCAGTCAAACGTCTTATCGCGCCAGAAACACGGAAATTAAGATAAAATCAGCAATTTCTGTTGCCGATTGGCAGGGCGAGATTGACGGCATGGCCAAAGAGTTACGTCAGTTGGATAATAAATTGCAGGCCACCAACTGGCATACGGATTTATTAGAATAATTAATGTTTGGTAGCAGCAGCAGGGTGAATGTCACGCGGCGACAGCGTAAGTCGTATCATGGTTGCACCAGGGGGCTGGTGTGAGGTTCGAGCCCTCCAGCATTGTTAAGCCCAGATTGTGCACAAACGCATTGTTATAAATTATGGTTATTACCAGACATTGACTGTTTCTGCCAGGGTGGGCAGGGGGAAAATAAAAAATTATGCTGTTTCCGGAAACAGCAGCTGCAACAGATGATAGCCTTTAAGGCCGGCCTCATTGATTTCTGTCAGGCAGGGGCGACAATAGCAGACGACTTTATCGGTGTTAATTTGTTGCAGGTGTTCCCGGCGTTCTTCAGGCGTCATTTGGCCGGATTTGGCGGCCAATCTGGGCGCCAGCTGCGCCGTGCCGGTTGAAATATTAATACGGCAAAAACGGGTTTTCGCCAGATTATCGGTCAGTTCCCGGGGCTGAATGTGCATTTTATGCAGCAGGGAGCGCACGGCCTGTTGCATTTCTGGCCGGTCTGAACTTAACCAGCAATCCTGCACCGTCATGACCTCGTTTTGATAATTGGGGAAAGGAAATGCGGCGTCCTGGTCGATTAACTCCCAAACAGAGCGGATTTGTCTGGCCGCTGAACTTTCCGTCAAAATGTGCGCGCAGGTATTACAAATGAAATAGGCAGCGTCTGCCGGTTGCAGTTGCTGATGATTTTGGCGGCAGCAGCCGGTTATGGTTACCTGCCAGCGTTCTTGTAAATATCTTTGCAGGCGTTGGCTGCTTTCTGGAAATTGCTTTTGTACTTTACAGCTGGGGAAAAAGTATGTTGTCATAATTGCAAACCTCCTTATGCCATTTATTTTAGCCCGTTAAAGCCGGTTTTGTCAAGCTGGTTGGCGGCTGCCGCAAAAATTTTTGCAAATAATGGGCATATGGCTTGACTTTTAATTCTGCTTTAGCTATAATATAGGCACAGCTTAATTCTGGAGGTATAGCTCAGTTGGTTAGAGCGCTCGCCTCACATGCGAGAGGTCATAGGTTCGAATCCTATTATCTCCACCAATGTATTATAACCCGAACCTGAGGCTATCTGGCATTAGGTTCGGGTTTCCTGTTAAGAAAACGGGCGCAAATGGCGCGGCAGATTGGTAGCTTTTTGTTTCCTTATATTATATAATTGATAAAAAAGGAGGCGGTATTATGAGTTTAGGCAACAGTCTGTTTAAGGCGCGTAAGAAAAACGGTTTATCCCAGGAGGATACAGCGGCGAAGCTGGGGGTAAGCCGCCAGACCATTTCCAAGTGGGAGCTTGATGAAACCCTGCCGGATATTCGGCAGGCCAAGGAATTGGCAGTTTTGTATCATGTAAGTCTGGACGAATTGCTTGATTATGATATTGAGGTTAAAGAAATTGTGGAAATCATTGATAAAACCAGCGCTGAAACGCAATATAAGATTGATTGGACACAGCTTTGGGCTAAAAAATATCCGGTTCTGGCAACCTATCAGCATGAAGTTAAAATTACTGATTATACAGAGAGGTTGCAGGCGATGCTTGATGATTTGCGGCTTAAATATGGGTATAATGATGAAGACGCGTTTCTGGTTTTAAAAGATATTTTGGCGCAAATGGCGCTTCGAACAAAATTAAATTGAAAGAGGAGATGTTATTATGGCAAAATTAGATGGTAAAACAGCTTTGATTACAGGTGCGGCCGTTGGTTTGGGGGAGGGCATTGCCGAGGTTTATGCCAAATATGGCGCGCGGCTTTGTCTGGTTGATATTATGGCGGAGGTTGAAGCAACCGCGGAACGTTTGCGCTGGGAATATGGCGTGGAAGTTATTGGGCTGGTGGCCAATGTGGCGGATAAGGCGCAGATGCAGGCTGCGGCGGCGCAGGCGGTTGAGCGCTTTGGCCGGCTGGATATTGCCTGTTGCAACGCCGGGATTTGCCGTTTGGCTCCCTTTGAGGAAATGAGCGATGAAATGCGCGATTTTCATATCGACGTGAACATTAAGGGCGTTTGGAATACCTGTCAGGCGGTGGTGCCTTATATGCTGAAGCAGGGTGGCGGCAGTATCGTTATTGCGTCTTCGGTGACCGGCGATATTGTGGCCGACGCCGGCGAAGCTGCTTATGCGATGACCAAGGCCGCGTTGGTGGGTTTGACCAAATGTCTGGCGGTGGAATATGCCGACCGGAATATTCGGGTGAACTGCACCCAGCTGGGCTATGCCAGAACGCCGATGGTGGAGAAAATGGCGCTTGAGTCCAACCCGGCTGACCCGGAAAGCGCGATTGCGGATATTGCCAGCGCGGTGCCGATGAAAAGACTGGCCCGGCCAACGGAGGTGGGCGAGTTGTTTGCCTTTTTGGGCAGTGACGAGGCCAGCTATCTGACCGGCTCTCAGGTGGTTATTGACGGCGGCAGTACGCTGCCGGAAACCATGAGCATGGGGGTAAATTAACTTATAGCGAGCAGAACGGGGGTTGGTTCTTTATGAAAAAGCAATGGTTATTGTTGGGCTTTGCTTTGCTGCTGGCGCTTACGCTGGCCGGCTGCAATCAGCAGAATGACGGCCAGCAAAGTGGGCAGGTGGGGGAAAATCAAAATTCGCCCGGTTCGCAGGTACTTTATTATTTTGACGGCGTTATCAGCCGGGACGGGAAAGTGTTGTTTGCGGCACAGGAAAATACAGATTATCTGATTTTGAGCAACCGCCAGCGGCAGCAGTGTTATATTTTGGCAACGCAGAAAACCTATGACCCGGAAAAACGTACCAAATATAATGAACCGCTGCAAACGGATTGCACCTATCGTATCTATGATTTGCAGGGGCAGCTGCAAAAGGAAATCAGCGTGCCGGTGGAGGGTGAGCCGGACAGCGTGGTGAGATATGCTTTTCCGCCGAGCGGTAATTTGGACGGTTTTCGTATTATGGTTAATCAGGTTTCGGTAAACGGAAGCTGTCGCGTTTTGGATATTGACGGCAATGTGTTGCTGGAGGAACAGTTTATCCCGGCCGACGAGGTGGATAAATGGGAGGACGGTTATGTTTGGCTGGAGTTGGCGGATAATTTCATGCAGGTACGTTGCTCCATATATGATAAGAACTATGACTCGATTGAAAAAACCTGTTTTTACGATATGAGTGGTCAGCCGTTGAATTTAGCCCAGGATTACAGCTATATTTATGATATTTATGATGATTTTTCCTATAACAATTCCGGCTATTACGGCGGCGTTTATGAGAACACGCAGGGTCAGACGCTGACGGATTTGCTGGATAAGGACGGCCAGGTGTTGGTGAGCGGTATTAATGAGATAAGCCGCTATGCCGACGGCATTTTTGTGGTTGTACGCGGCTTTGAGCGCGGTTTGATGGACGCGCAGGGCAACTGGATTTATCAGGAGAGCGTATTCAAGGAGTTTGAAGATTAATTATGGCTAAAAAATTGCTGGCTGTTTGGCTGCTGTTTTGCCTGACGCTGGCTGGTTGTGAAAATTCTGCTGAACAGGAGCCGCCCTGGCTGGTGGAATATGACGGCGGCGTTATCAATACGGCCGGACAGTTGATAATTGCCCCACCGGCCGCAGACGCCTGGCCTTATTTGTATAATGATGTGCTGTATAGCCAAGACGGCCGCTCCTGTTATGCCATGCAGGTGGAAAGTCAGCTGGTGGAGGAGTTGGAAAGCCTGTTGCAACCCATACCGGAATGGGACGGTCGCTATTTTTACAGCACGGACTTTTTTCATGTTAGTGGGCGAACCTTTCGTTTTTACGATTGCTTTGGCGAGTTGGTTCACAGCGTTTCTGTTGATACTGATGAAGTGCCGGAGCGGAATTTGCGGTTTTGTTTTGCGCCGAACGGCGATTTAAGCCAAAGCATTTTGCTGTTGGACCAGCTGGAAACTAATGGCCGCTATCAGCTGCTGGATTATAACGGCAATTTGCTGGCGGAAAAGCGAGGGCTGCAAGGGCTTGAGGGCAGCGGCGTTGAGGTGACGGCGGCGCCGGGCTTTTTGGCGCTGCGTTATGCCACTTTGGACGGCCATTGGGTGGATTTTTACGGCTGGGACGGCCAGCCTTTGCAGCTGGCGCAGAATTATTTTGATTTTGAGCAGCTGAATTTTTACGGTTCGCGGCAGCTGAACAAGCCGCTGTTTTATAAGGCGCGCTATACCAACGCGCAGGGCCGCCGCCGTTATGATATTCTGGACGGCGAGGGCCATGTGGTGGCCGGCAATTTGCTGGGCATAAAGGATATTGGCGCCAGCGGCGTTTATTCGGTTACGCAGGGCTGGGGTAATAATGTTTCCTGTTGGCTGGATTTACGTAGCGGCCGGCCGGTTTGGCTGACGGAAAATCCGGGCCGTCCGGATTATCGTGCTTATGCGGCAGATGATAAGCTGATTGCCGCCATGCAGACCGAGCAGGAATATAAATATATATTCCGGATTTATTATGGCGATTGGCGTAATTATGGTCCCTCGCCTTATTTTGAGGGTCATCGGCTGTTGGAGCCGCGGGGCATGGTCTATGATGTTTTGGACGAGAACGGCCGGGTGTTGATAAGCGGCGTAAGTTCTGTACAATATATAGGCGATGATTTGTTTATTGTAGTACGTGGTTTTAGCCGGGGACTTATGAACGCGCAAGGCGAATGGCTGTATCAGGAGAGTATTTTTACCGATTTAGATGATTAAAATATCATATTATTGTGATTGGAGGTTTGTGGTATGAAGACTAAAAACGGGTGGTTATTGGCGGCGATTTTATTGGGGGTTATGCTGACGCTGACGGCCTGCGGCGCTGATAATAAGCAAGGGCAGCAGCCAGCCGAGCCGGATAAGCCAATCATGACGTTGGCGGAATATCCGCTGGTGGACGGCTCCACCGCTAACCTGCCGATGATGGCGCAGATTATGGCTGATGTGACGGGTATCTCGCTGGAGGAGGCGGAGCAGCAAACCTGGTGCCGCAAGACCCCGGCGGCCTGGTTGGCGCTGGCCAGTGGGGAAAATGACCTGCTGCTGGTTTATGAGGCGGCGGAGGTTACCAGACAGCAGCTGGCGGAGATGGGCACGGAATTGTCAGTTGAGCCGATTGGTCGGGACGCGCTGGTGTTTATTGTGAACGAGGACAACCCAGTAAAAAACCTGACCCAGGAACAGCTGCTGGGCATCTATACCGGCGAGATTACCAACTGGAGCGAGGTTGGCGGCGCGGATTTACCGATTGTGGCTTTTCAGCGGCCAGAGGAGAGCGGCAGCCAGAGCCTGTTTATGAAGTTGTTAATGCAGGGCAGAGAGCCGATGGACGCGCCGAAGGAGTATCGACCGATGGAAATGGGCGGTTTGATTGAGCGGCTGGCGGCCTATAACAACAGCGCCGACGCTTTGGGCTATTCTGTGTTCTATTACGCTTCTTATATGTATCAGCAGCCGGGGCTGCGTTTTGTGGCGGTGGACGGCGTTTTGCCCAGCGATGAAACGATTGCCGACGGCAGTTATCCGCTGTTGAACGAGTATTATCTGGCGGCGCGCACCGAGGATTTGCAGGATAAAAATTCTGCTGTTAGCCGGCTTTATGACTGGATTTTAAGCGACGCCGGCAAGGACTCAATGCGCAGGGCCGGTTATATTCCCTTGGACTGATTTTGTCGAATTAACGTCGATTTTAGGCAGACTTTGCCGCTATGTGCATAATTTATGCTTGAAAAAACGGCTTGTAGTCAGTTGTCAACAGGTTTTTCCACATTTTCCACAGGCAAGGCCTGTGGATTATTGGGGGAAAGTGGTGTAAAAATATGCTGGAGCCTGTCGGGAACCGAAAAAAAAGTCGAATAGAAATCTTTTCCGTCAGATAGCAGGAATTTGCCGCTAAAAATATAATTATTAATATAGCGGATAAATTTGGGCAAAGCCTTAAAATTATCGGCTGTATTAAGTAACAAGGGAGGTCGTTTTATGAACATTAATGTTAGGTCCAGAAAAAATGATGTTACCCAGGCCATGCGCGATTATGCGGAAAAACGCCTGCGGAAATTTGACAAAATGCTGGGCGGCGTAGATGATGTATCCGTTTTGCATGATGTTGTTAAGGATACGCACAGTGTGGAGGTTACCATCTATGTGGACGGTGTAATTCTGCGCAGTGAGGTTTCCGGGGCAGATATGTACGTTTGCATTGACCAGGCCGTAGACAAGTTGGAGCGCCAGGTGCGCAAGCATAAAACCCGTTTGGAGAAGCGTTTCCGCAAGGAGGCTCAAAAGGCTTCTATGCAGGAGTTGGACGCACTGCCGAATGACCAGAAGCTTGTACGTACCAAGCATTTTGATAAAAAGCCTTTGGATATTGATGAGGCTATCAGTCAGATGGAGCTTTTGGGGCATAGCTTTTTTGCCTTTGTTAATGCTGAAACTGAGGAAATCAATATCGTTTATAAACGCAAAGACGATAATTACGGTTTATTGCAGCCGGAATAATAATTTAAGTTTTGCCATAGACTGCTATCGCTGATTGGGGCGATAGCAGTTTTTTGTGTGAACACTTAGATCTCTTAGACAAAATTGCCTATTCTTTGTCATAATTAGTCATTCTTAGTGCAATTTCTGCGCAGGAAAAAACAGGCCGAAGCCGAATTTTATATTAGCTTGATGAGAGAGGGAGGCTGTCTATATGAGCTTTGGCTTTCAGATTAAGGATAATACCGTTTGGGCGTCTATTGATGGTGAGGTGGATATGCAGGTGGCCGGGCTTTGGCGCGATGCGCTGGAGCGGCAGCTTAACGCCACCCTGGCGCGCAATCTGGTCTTTGATTTCAGCGGCGTGCGCTTTATTGACAGTTCTGGCCTGGGGGTAATTTTGGGGCGGTATAAAAGAGTGGCCAGCCGGGGCGGTCATGTAAAAATAATCGGCGCCAGTCCTCAGGTTTATAAAATCCTGCAATTATCCGGCTTTGCTAATTTGATGGAGATTGAGCAGCCTTTGAAGATGACCGCGCAGGCAGCAGGGGGGCAAATGTGATGCGAGAAAACTTGGCTGAAAAACTGCCGGCAGCCCCGGCTTTGGATTTTCCTGATTTAAACAACACGGATTATGGTCTGCTGCAAAACTCGCTATGCCTAAATTTTGCGGCTATCAGTGAAAATGTGGCTTTGGCGCGTTCTCTGGTGGCGGCGCTGATTGTTAACTGCCGGGAAAGCGGCTGGGACATGACCCTTTCCGCCCTGGAGGAGATTAAGGTGGCTGTTTCTGAAGCGGTTTCCAACGCGATTATTCATGGTTATCCGAACACGGACGGCCGGGCGCAGGTACATATGGAGCTTTGGCAGTATCAGCAGGCGCTGGTGGTGCGTGTTAGCGACGAGGGCGTTGGTATTGCCGACGTGCAGAAGGCTATGGAACCGGAGTTTACCACTGGCGAGGAGCATTTGGGGCTGGGTTTTGCGTTTATGAGTTCATTCATGGACGAGGTCAGGGTAAATTCGCAGCTGGGTCAGGGCACGGC
>CANSKT010000008.1 GCA_947647555.1 uncultured Peptococcaceae bacterium
GAAATAAGAACTCAGTCATTCTCGGCAGAGCTCTCAAAGTAAGCCTGGGGATGGCTGCAAACGGGGCAAAGTGCCGGAGCCTGCGGGCCAACGTGGATGTGGCCGCAGTTTAAGCAAATCCAAACGGTCTGACCCTGACGCGCAAAGACCAGACCCTGCTCAATGTTGGCCAGAAGTTTGCGGTAGCGCATTTCATGCTCTTTTTCCACCTGGGCAACGCCGTCAAACAGAGTGGCGATTTTATCAAAGCCCTCCTCACGGGCGGTTTTGGCAAAATCAGCATACATGGTTGTCCACTCAAAATTTTCGCCCTCGGCGGCGTCCTTCAGGTTTTGCTCGGTTTTGGGCATAGCGTCGTCATGCAGCAGCTTAAACCAGATTTTGGCATGCTCCTTTTCATTGGCGGCAGTTTCCTCAAAAATCCGGGAAATCTGCACATAACCGTCCTTTTTGGCCTGTGAAGCATAGTATTGATATTTGGTATGCGCCTGAGATTCACCAGCAAAAGCGGTAATCAGGTTTTGTTCGGTCTTGCTGCCTTTTAATTCACTCATTTTAAATCCTCCTGTTGTCTAATAAGAATAATTATCGTTAGATTGTAGATAATTATATCATATCTGGCAGACTTTGGCAAGGGGCAGAACTATTAAAAAGTTGATGTTTATTCGACAGCAAACGCCAGCGCTCGGAGCGCTTGACAGCCGGTGGTTTAAGGTGTAAGATATAAATGGAGAGAACTGTAATAGTTGTTAAACGATAAGGAGGTTTTTGGCTATGCAGAAAAATCTGAAAAAAAGTGTTCGTGTGCTGAACGTAGTGGTTTCTGTGGTGTTTGTGCTGTTGCTGGCGGCGCATTGGTATATGCTGGAGCATATGCAGGAATGGTATAAATATTATGAAACATTCTGGCCGGAGGTTGACAGCCTGCTGGTGCGGCCGCTTTTGGGATTTACCACCGGCTACGCTCTGTTTTCGGCGCTGTTCTCGCTGCTGCATGCCAAACTGGAAATAGAGGGGCTGAAGCGGCGGAATATATTGCGCGTTGTGATGTCGGTAATCACGCTGGTTTTTGTGGCGGCGCTGGTTTGCGTATTCTTGGGGATTATGGGGTTTGAATTTCCACCGTTCTTAGGGAAATTTGTGGTCGGAATTTGCCGGGAGGAGTGGCTTTGGCTGATTTTGGGTGTTTACTGGTTTTTAAGTCTGAACGCCTTGCGTTATGATGAACTGCGGCCTTTAGATGATGACGATGATTTTGATGAAGAAGATGATATTTAATTATTGAGAAAAACTTAAAATTACTCGGACAGCTGCAATTTATGCAGCTGTCTTTGTCGAAAAGCAGCATAACGCTCGGCCAGCTGTTGCAGCTGCTTTTGTGCAGGGGCGGTCAGCTGGCGGAATGGTGACAGTGTAATGGTTATTTTATCCTTTGGGTTGTTTTTGCTTTGCCAAATGCCAATAATTTCACCATTTTGCACAATCGCGCCGGGATTGGCCACGGTGCGCCAGACCTTTTTTTGCAGCGGCTTGTCCGGCAGCAGTAAATCATGCTCCCGACTTTCCAGATAGGGGTCGTGCGCGCCTAACAGCAGCAGCCGGTTATCAACTTCGGCCGGCTGAAACAGCATGTCCATATCCTCCGTGAGCATATATGCGCGCTGGCCGGCCGCCTGCACCGCCTTCATTTCAGCGCTGACGTTTTGCCAAAGCCGTCTGGCCTGTTTGGGTGAACAGCCCAGCCAGTTTTGAAAGGCGCTTTGCGTGCTGGGGCCATAGCAATGCAGGAATTTGCGCACCAGTAGTTGACTGGCCGCGGCTTGCGGCTGCCAGGGAGGCTCCAGCCAATTCTGATAAGATGTAAAGCTGGGGCTGCCCTCCTGCCGTTCTGCGAAAACCACCAGACCGGCCAGGGCGCAGGGACGCAGCAAAAAGGAAACTACGGCGCCGCCCACGGTTTGCCGCTGTTTGCTGTCGTACATAGAGGGAGCCTGCCAGAGCGTTTGTTTAGCTGGCGGCAGTTGGGGGCAGATTATAGCGGCCAGCGTACTGTCCAAGGTTTCTTTGCTGCTGACGATGTGTTCGTTGAGATAAAGAGCCGCGTTTTGCATAAGCGGCCAGAGTTCCGCAAAAGACATTTGCAGAAAATCCAGCGCCAGCGTAATGCCGCGCGTGTAAATCCAGGGCTGTTCATCAGGCTGGGCTTGCAGACCGGCCAGAAAAACATCACTTTGCGTGCTGGGAAAAACCAGCGGCACGCCGCGCAGGCTCCAGGCCTGTAACAGGCTTTTGTTGGCATACAGGGCGGCATGCAGATTGTTTAAATTGCATTCGGCCAGACGGTTAAACATGGCGGTTTCCCAGGCGCCGGGCGGTGAGTTTTGCAGACCGCATACGGCGGCGGCCGCTGTTATACCTGCCAAATCGTCCTGGGGCAATGGGGCGGCCAGATTGTGTATTTTGAGCCGATAAGCGCGGATTTGCTCCGCAGAAACATTTTTATCCATGATGATTGCTCCTGGCTGCTGAAAATATTTTGTATAAAGTTTAACATGTTGGCAGGAAAAAAACAATATTTAACATATATAATATAAATGGGACATTTATAAAGAGGTGATATATTGTCGCGCAACAGTTTTTGGTTATCCCTCAACAGTTTTGATTTAAAAATACTGGCGGTTATTTTTATGGTAATTGACCATATCGGTTTGTTTATCGACGGCGCACCGGTCTGGTTTCGTTATATTGGCCGGCTGGCTTATCCGCTGTTTTTGTTCTGTCTGGTTTGGAGTTATCATTATACGCACAGCCGGCTGTGGTTTTGCCTGCGTCTGTATTTAATGGGGCTGTTTATGGCGGCGCTGCGCTGGTGGGTGGAGGTTTATCAGTGGCCGGAGGCCGGCAGTTTTTACAATCATAATATTTTTGTTACAATGCTGTTGACCTGCCTGTTAATCAGCGTGATTGAGTTGGCCGGTCAGGATAAACTGCGCTGCGGACTGCTGCTGGGCGGTCTTCTGGCGGTACAGCTGGCGTTTTACGCCGTTCCCTGGTATCTGCTGCCACAGCTGCGCATCTTCAGCGGCGATATTCTGACGGCTATTTTCCCTAATCTGGCCTTAAATGAATTTGGCTATGAATTTGTGGCACTGGGGGTGGCGATGTATTTTCTTAAAGCGCGTCCGGACAAAATGGCGGCTGTTTATCTGCTGTTTGGGTTATTGATGTTCAGCCGGGAACTGCTTGGCGATATTGAACCGTCGCATCAGTTTATCATGGTGCTGGCGCTGCCCTTTATGCTGCTTTATAACCGGCAGAAAGGGCGCGGCTGGAAATGGTTTTTTTACATATTTTACCCGTTGCATGTGTTTATCCTGTTTTATCTGGCTAATTTTGTTTTATAGAGAAAAGGGGTTTGTTTATGAATAATATAGAGAAATGGCTTGGCGATGTGCGGAGCGAGGAATTTTTACAGGGGCGTTTTGATATGCACGTTCACACCACAACTTCCGACGGACTCTGGTCACCGACGGAGATTGTGCGGCTGGCTAAGGAACGCGGTCTGAGTGGATTGGCGATTACTGACCATGATACGCTGGACGGTCTGGCGGAGGCAGCGGAAGCGGCGGAAAAATTTGGTGTTAAACTGATTTTTGGCGTGGAATTAAGCACTGAGGTTACAGAGGCGGACGAGCCTTATGAAGTTCATATGCTGGGATATTTTCCTGGTTTGGATTTGCCGGACGCACCGCAGCTTCTGGCGCGCCTGCGTGAGCAGCAGCAAAGCCGGCGTGGGCGCGGTCTGAAAATGGTGGAGAAGCTGGCGGAGTTGGGTATGCCGCTGGATACGGGCTTTTTGCAGGAATATGCAGAAAACGGTTCTGTCGGCCGCGGTTTGATTGCCCGGAAAATGCTGGAGGCCGGTTATGTGCAGACCCGGGAGGAGGTTTTCAGCAAATGGCTGGGGCAGGGGTGTCCGGCTTATGTGCCGCACCAGCGTTTGCAGCCAATGGAGGCTTTGCGGTTGGTGCAGGCTTCTGGCGGTATGGCGGTTATGGCGCACCCGGCGCAGGCTGCGCATGATGAGTTGGTGCCGCAGCTGGCGGCGGCTGGTTTGAATGGTTTGGAGTGTCGCCACCCGGACCAGCCGGCCGGTGCCTTGCAGGAGCATTATTTGCAGCTGGCCGCCAGTCTGGGGCTGTCCGTTACGGGCGGTTCGGATTGTCATGACAGCGGTCTGGGGGATTTTACCACGAGCGGTGCGGAATTATTAAAGCTTTTTAAAATTAAATAGCGCTTCAATTTCGTATCAAAAGTTAAGTATAAAAGGAGCTTGGCCGGCATATATTATAATCAACTTTTCCTGATTGTTATGAAGGAGGCTGGCCGCTTTGGCAAATGAAAAGGTTTATCAGTTAGAGCTGCTGCCCTGTTTTGGCGGCGAGCATGTTCCTAGCCCAACGGAGCAGCTTTTGAGCCGGCGTGTGGCGGCTTTGGAGGAACGTCTGGAGCAGATGAAGCTTTCCCGGCGTGTGTTGCTGCGTCTGCTGGACCGGGCTGAGAGTGACCGCAAGGTTGAGGTGGGCAATCTGCGCCTGGAAAATCAGCGGCTGAAAAAGCAAAATCAGGCGCTGGCCAACAGTCTTTGGGCTAAGAACAGCCAGATTGTGCGTCTGAAGATGAATATTAATGAAGCTGATTACCAATAATTTCTGTTAAAACGTCCTGTGTGGGGGCGTTTTAATTTTTTTGAAAAAAAACCGCGAATAGACTGGACAAACCGCTTAATTTAGTGTAAAATAGTACAAATAATCAGAATCGTCATGGAAGTCATGTAAACGAGGAAAAAGATTTTTTTTGGGAGAATGAGGAGGTGCGGCTTTGTCTGCTAAAGTTGTTAAAGAGGGGTTAACTTTTGATGATGTTTTGCTGATACCGGCGGAATCTAACGTGTTGCCACATGAGGTTGATATTGGCACACGGTTTTCTCGTCATATTCATTTGAATGTGCCGCTGGTCAGCGCTGGCATGGATACGGTTACGGAATCGCGCATGGCGATTGCCATTGCCAGAGAGGGCGGCATTGGCGTTATCCACAAAAATATGCCGATTGAGATGCAGGCGGCCGAGGTTGACCGGGTTAAACGCTCCGAGCATGGAATTATTATTGACCCTGTGTTCCTCTCGCCGGATAACACGATTGAGGACGCTCTGAATTTGATGGCGCGTTATCATATTTCCGGCGTGCCGGTAACGGTGAATAACCGTCTGGTTGGCATACTTACTAATCGCGACCTGCGTTTTGAGGAAGATTTTTCCCGGCCGATTAAAGATGTTATGACTACGGAAAATCTGATTACTGCGCCGGCCGGAACCTCTATCGACGAGGCGCGTAATATTTTGAAGCAGCATCGCATTGAAAAACTGCCGATTGTTGATGCGGATTATAATCTTAAAGGCTTGGTGACGATTAAGGATATTCAGAAGATGGTGAAATATCCGAACTCCTGCAAGGACGATAATGGCCGTTTGCGCGTGGCGGCGGCTATCGGCGTGGGCGCAGGCACTTTTGAGCGTGCGCAGGCTTTGATTGCGGCCGGTGTGGACGCGCTGGTTATTGATACGGCGCATGGTCATTCTCTGGGCGTAATCAGTCAGGTTGCTAAAATCCGGGAGGCTTTTCCTGATGTGGACATCGTGGCTGGTAATGTGGCTACTGGCGAGGCCACGGAGGCTTTGATTAAAGCCGGCGTGGACGGTGTTAAAGTGGGCATTGGGCCTGGCTCCATTTGTACCACGCGTGTGATTGCCGGCATTGGCGTGCCGCAGCTGACCGCTATTATGGACGCTTTTGAGGTGGCGGCCAAATATGATGTGCCGATTATCGGCGACGGCGGCATTAAATATTCCGGCGATATTGTGAAAGCGCTGGCGGCTGGCAGCAGCTGTGTAATGATGGGCAGTTTGCTGGCCGGCACGGAAGAAAGCCCGGGTGAGGTGGAGATTTATCAGGGCCGCAGCTTCAAGGTATACCGCGGCATGGGTTCGCTGGCGGCTATGAAGCAGGGTTCCAAAGACAGATAT
This sequence comes from uncultured Peptococcaceae bacterium, assembly GCA_947647555.1. GTDB lineage: Bacteria > Bacillota > Dehalobacteriia > UBA4068 > UBA4997 > Avidehalobacter. The sequence goes on from CANSKT010000008.1 coordinate 6,085, forward strand.
TTCCAGGAAAACGCCAGCAAGCTGGTGCCGGAGGGCATTGAAGGCCGCGTGCCTTATAAGGGTACGGTAGCGGACACCATTTTCCAGATGCTGGGCGGTGTGCGTGCCGGCATGGGCTATTGCGGCGCGCCGGATATTGTGGCCTTGCAGCAGAGAGCGCAGTTTGTGAAGATTACAGCGGCCGGTCTGTTGGAAAGCCACCCACATGATGTACAGATTACCAAAGAGGCGCCTAACTATCACATATAATAGGGAAGTGATTGTTTGAGTACAGGTGTAATCGGCGGCGCGGACGGGGCCGACTGTGATTTTTATGACTGGTTCTCCGGTGGGCTTTGTCGCACTGGTGGGCGGCGGTTTGCTGCTTTTGGCATTGATGGGCGGTCTGCTGTTTGCTATTGTCAAACGGCACGGCGAGTAAACGGGGGTCTGGTATTTATGACTTTGACTTTGATCTTGCTGTTTCTGCCTGCCGCGGTGCTGGGCGCGGCTTTGCTGATTGGCGCTGTGGTGTATGCTATCATGAAGCAAGGTAATGATTAATTTGATACAAAAATTAAAGTGGCGATGCGTAAAATACGTGTCGCCACTTTAAAATTGAAAAATTTTCATAAAAAAGAAAAAAAATTCTAAAAAGGTATTGCTTTTTATTGTTTATTTGTGTTATGATATTAAACGGTTTGGTTTATCAGGCTTGTTTGATTTGCCCAGACCAGCACAAGCGATGAAGTGAGAGGTTGCTTTATACGGCTATGCCTGCCGGGTAAAGGTTTTCTCACAGAGCCAGTTCGTAAAGAATACGAGCGAAAAGGAGGTAAAAATATGTCGCAACAAAAAATCCGTATCCGTTTGAAAGCTTATGACCACAAGCTGCTTGATGTGTCTGCTGTTCAGATTGTGGATACTGCCAAGAGGACAGGCGCAAGGGTTTCCGGGCCGATTCCGCTGCCCACTGAAAAGAGTGTGTACACCATTCTGCGCTCTCCTCATGTCAATAAGGATTCTCGGGAGCAGTTTGAAATGCGCACCCATAAACGCCTGATTGACATTCTGGAGCCGACTCCTAAAACAGTCGATTCCCTGATGCATCTGGATTTGCCGGCTGGCATTGAAATTGACATCAAACTTTAGGGTTCGGTTATAGTTTTGGCTTGAAGTTGTTTGCAAAAAAGAAACACACGGCTTCGTGGTTTTGTGAAAACGGCTTTGGCCGGGACTTTCGAGCAATGCGGCTTGGCATGGCCGTAACTCGGATTTTGAATTTTGGAGGTGTAAGTAATGCCAAAAATGTTGATTGGTAAAAAAGTGGCTATGAGCCAGATTTTTACTGAAGATGGAAAATTAATTCCTGTGACGGTCATTCAGGCCGGCCCCTGCGTTATTTCTCAGATTAAAACCGCTGCTACTGACGGTTATGAGGCTGTGCAGCTGGGTTTTCAGGCCTTGAAAAAGGGCACCAAGCCGCAGGTTGGCCATTTTGCCAAAAGCGGCATCACCCCTCTGCGTTATCTGCGTGAGATGCGCGTTGCGGACGCTTCTGCCTATCAGACTGGTCAGGAGTTGAAGGTAGATATATTCGCTGCTGGCGAGAAAGTTGATGTGGAAGGCACGTCTAAAGGCAAGGGCTTTGCTGGTACCATCAAAAGATGGCATTTCCATCAGGGGCCTATGAGCCACGGCAGCAAAAACCATCGTCGTCCGGCATCTTCCGGCGCTAAGGGGCCTGCCAGAACCTTTAAGGGCAAGCATGCTCCGGGTCAGATGGGTGGCAACAGAGTTACTGTACAAAATCTGGAAATCGTTCGTGTGGACGTTGAAAGAAACCTGCTTTTGGTGAAGGGCGCCGTGCCCGGCCCCAAGAAAGGTTTGGTTTACGTCAAGTCCGCCGTTAAATCTGCCGCGCAAGCATAAGGCAAGAGAGGAGGACAAATAGATGACAAGTGTTCAAGTTTATAATATGGACGGCAACGCAGTGGAAACTCTGGAACTGAATGACGCTGTGTTTAACCGTGAAATTAACGAGGGACTTATGCATCAGGCTGTTGTGCTTTATTTGGCCAGCCGCCGGCAGGGTACTCAGAAAGCCAAGACCAGAAGCGAAGTTTCTGGCGGCGGCAAAAAGCCGTGGCGTCAAAAAGGCACCGGTCATGCACGTTCCGGCAGCAGCCGCAGCCCAATCTGGCGCACTGGTGGTGTGGTGTTTGCGCCCACTCCCCGTTCTTATGGCTTTAAAATGCCCAGAAAACAGCGCCGTATTGCTCTGGCCTCTGCTTTGACCAGCAAGATGCGTGAGAACCAGTTGGTTGTTTTGGATAATTTGCAGCTGGCAGCACCGAAAACCAAGGATATTATCAGCCTGCTTGGTAAGTTTGAAGCTTCCAATGCACTGTTGGTTTTCGCCGGCGACCAGGAAAATGTCGTTAAATCCGCACGCAATCTGGTTGGTGTGGAAGCGGTTAATGTTGCTGGTGTTAATACCTATAACGTATTGCAACACCGCCGCCTGATTATCACCAAAGATGCGGTGGCCCGTTTGGAGGAGGTGCTGACTAATGCGTAATTATGCTGATGTTTTAGTCAAACCGATGATTTCTGAGAAAACTATTGGTCTGATTGAGGAGAACAAATATACTTTTATTGTGGCCAAAGAAGCTAACAAAATTGAAATCGCGCATGCGGTTGAGGAAGCCTTTAAGGTTAAGGTTGTTGGCGTTAATACACGTATTGTTAAAGGCAAGGTTAAACGTATGGGTCGTTATGAGGGCAAACGCTCTGATGTTAAAAAGGCCATTGTGACCCTGCGTGAAGGCGATAGTATTGAGATGTTCTCTGGCCTGTAAGAAAAAGGGAGGTATTGCAAATGGCTATTAAAGTTTATAAGCCTACTTCGCCCGGTCGGCGCGGCATGACGGTATCTGCCTTTGAGGAAATTACCGCCACACGCCCGGAGCGTTCCCTGTTGCAGCCGTTGACCAAAAAAGGCGGCCGTAACAATCAGGGACGTATGACAACCCGGCATCAGGGCGGCGGTCATAAGAGAATGTACCGCTTGATTGATTTTAAGAGAGATAAGGATAATGTGCCGGCAAAGGTTGCTACAATTGAGTATGACCCGAACCGCACCGCTAACATTGCATTGCTGCATTATGTTGACGGCGAAAAGCGCTATATCATTGCTCCGCAGGGCTTGAAAGTTGGCGATATGCTGGTTTCTGGTCCGCAGTCTGATATTAAGACTGGCAACGCACTGCCGCTGGCCAACATTCCGGTTGGTACTGTTGTGCACAATGTGGAAATGCGCCCTGGCTGCGGCGCCCAGATTGCCCGTTCTGCCGGTTCTTCCGTGCAGCTGATGGCCAAGCTGGATAAATACGCCACTCTGCGTCTGCCTTCTGGCGAGATGCGTCAGGTTCCGATTGGCTGCAAGGCTACAATCGGTGTGGTTGGCAACGCTGACCAGGTTAACATCAATATCGGCAAGGCCGGCCGCAACCGTTGGTTGGGTATCCGCCCGGCAAACCGTGGTGTTGTTATGAACCCCTGCGATCACCCACATGGCGGCGGCGAGGGCCGTTCTCCGGTGGGCCGCAATCCGGTTACTCCTTGGGGCAAGCCGGCTTTGGGTGTTAAGACCAGAGATAAGAAGAAACAATCCAATAAGCTGATTGTTCGTCGGCGCACCAAGTAGTTGTGGAAGGAGGATTTGACTGATGGGTAGAAGTTTGAAAAAAGGCCCTTATTGTGAAGGTCGCCTATTGGCTAAAATTGAGGCCATGAATGAAAGCGGCGATAAAAAGGTTATTAAAAGCTGGAGCCGCCGTTCTACAATCTTTCCGCAGATGGTTGGCCATACCATCGCTCTGCATGACGGCAGAAAACACGTGCCGGTTTATATTACTGAGGATATGGTTGGGCATAAGCTGGGCGAGTTTGTTTTGACCAGGCGTTATCGCGGCCATGGCTCCTTGGTGGAAAAAGGCTCCAAAGCCAGATAAACAGAGGAGCCGGATAAGTTAGATTACCGAGAGGAGGTAGTTGTTAATGGAGGCAAAAGCCATTGCCAAATATGTTCGTATGTCCCCCAGAAAAGCTCGTTTGGTAGCTAATCTGATTAAGGGGAAGGATATACAGGAAGCTGAAGCCATTCTCCGTTACACGCCCAATAAAGCTGCTAAGGTTATTCAAAAGGTTTTGCTTTCCGCTACTGCAAACGCGGAAAACAACCTGGAATTAGATAAATCAAATCTGGTGGTTAAATCCGCAATTATTGACCAGGGACCGTCCATCAAGCGGATCAAACCCAGGGCACAGGGGCGTGCCGACCGTATGGTACACCGCACCAGCCATGTTACTGTGGTGGTTGCGGAAAGAGAGGAGGCTTAAGCAGTGGGACAAAAGGTTAATCCTAAGGGGCTTCGTGTAGGCGTCATCAAAAATTGGGATTCTCGTTGGTACGCTGATAAACAATATTCCGAATTTTTGCTGGAAGATTACAAAATTCGCCAGTTCCTGAAGAAGAAATTATATCACACCGGCATTTCGCACCTGGAAATTGAGCGTGCGGCAAACCGGGTGAAAATCAGCATCTTTACTGCCAAGCCGGGCATTGTAATCGGCCGCGGCGGCGCTGATGTGGAGGTTCTGCGCCAGGAGCTGCGCAAACTGACTGATAAAAACGTATTCGTCAATATCGTGGAAGTTGCCCGTCCGGAGATGGACGCTCAACTGGTGGCTGAGAATATTGCTGACCAGCTGGAAAGACGTATTGCTTTCCGCCGGGCTATGAAGCAGGCTATGGGTCGCACCATGCGTATGGGCGCAGAGGGCATCAAAATTATGTGCTCCGGCCGTTTGGGCGGCGCTGAAATTGCCCGTACTGAATGGGTATCAGAGGGCAAAGTGCCGTTGCATACACTGCGCGCTGATATTGATTATGCAACCGCTGAAGCCAATACCACTTATGGTAAGATTGGCATTAAGGTTTGGATTTATAAAGGCGAGGTTTTGGGTGGCAGACCGCTGCCGACTGAAGAAAAGAAAGAAGAAGCCAAGCCGAACAACAATCGCAGACAAAATCGTCCGCGTAACAGAAGAAAAGGTACGGAGGAGGGCGCATAAATGTTATTGCCAAAAAGAGTTAAATATCGCCGCCAACACCGTGGCCGTATGAGAGGCGAAGCACATAAGGGCAATTTTGTTGCTTATGGTGAGTTTGGCCTGCAAGCACAGGAGGCCAGCTGGATTACCAGCCGGCAGATTGAAGCCGCCCGTGTTGCCATGACTCGTTATATCAAGCGTGGCGGCCAGGTTTGGATTAAGATTTTTCCGCATAAGCCCGTTACCAAAAAACCGGCTGATACCCGTATGGGTTCCGGTAAAGGCGCACCAGAGTTCTGGGTAGCCGTGGTTAAGCCGGGCAAGGTAATGTTTGAGATTGCCGGCGTTTCCGAGGAAGTGGCTCGTGAGGCTATGCGTCTGGCTGCACACAAGCTGCCGGTTAAGTGCAAGTTTGTGGTTAAAAACCAAGGGGAGGTTGAGGCATAATGAAAGCAAAGGATATCCGCGATTTGTCTAATGACGAATTGCAGAAGAAGGTTGCTGATTTGAAGGTTGAGCTGTTCAATCTGCGCTTCCGCGCAGCCACTGGCCAGCTGGAAAACCCCTCCAGCATAAAGGACGTTAAAAAAGATATGGCACGGGTTAAGACGATTATCCGTGAAAGAGAACTGAAGCAGGCCCAAGCCTAAAGAAAGGAGGAGCAGTTTTTAATGAACACGGCTGATAGAAAAAACCGCAAAAGCCAGATTGGTATTGTGGTTTCTGATAAAATGGAAAAAACCATTGTTGTTAAGGTGGAAACTCGTGTAGCTCATCCTCTTTATGGTAGAACCATGCTGACCAGCAAAAAGTATAAGGCACACGATGAAAATAACGAAGCCCGCATTGGCGATAGAGTGCAAATTGTGGAAACCAGACCTTTGTCCAAGGATAAGAGATGGCGTCTGCAAACCATCGTGGAGAAGGCTCCGGTTATCTAAGGCAGACTAATATAGAAAGGAGCGGCTTTTAAATGATTCAAGCTGAAACCAGATTAAAAGTCGGTGACAATACTGGCGCCAAGGAGCTGCTGTGCATTAAGGTTTTGGGCGGTTCAAAGCGGCGCTACGCCACTGTTGGGGACGTGATTATGTGTTCTGTTAAGGTGGCAACACCCGGCGGCGTGGTTAAGAAAGGTGACGTTGTCCGCGCTGTTGTGGTACGCACCAAAAAAGCAATTAAACGCCCGGACGGTTCATATATCCGTTTTGATGAGAACACCGGCGTAATTATCAATGAGCAAAACCAGCCAAGAGGTACCCGTATTTTCGGGCCTGTGGCCAGAGAGCTGAGAGAACGCGATTTTATGAAAATCGTTTCCCTGGCTCCCGAAGTGCTGTAATGGCCGGGAGGTGGAATAATGGCGAACAAGTTACACGTTAAAAAAGGTGATACTGTGGTGGTGATTGCCGGCAAAGACGCCGGCGTAACCGGCAAGGTTTTGACAGCCAGCCCGGCCAAAGGCAAGGTGGTTGTGGAGAATGTTGCCATGGTTAAACGCCACACCAAGCCCAGCAAGAATGACCCACAGGGCGGCATTAAGGAAAAAGAGGCTTTTATTGATGCTTCCAATGTGATGATGTATTGCCCCAAATGCAAAAAGGGCGTGCGTTTGGCTCATGTTGAGGGCAAAAACGGCAAACGCGTGCGCGCTTGCGTTAAATGCGGCAGCAAATTTGATAAGTAGTGAGAGAAAGGAGGAGCTTTTAAAATGGCAAACAGATTAAAAGAACGCTATGAAAGCGAGATTAGACCTTCTCTCCAGGAAAAATTTGCTTATAAAAATGTGATGGAAATTCCCAAGCTGGAAAAGGTCGTTATTAATATGGGTTTGGGTGAGGCTGTGCAGAACCCCAAGGCGTTGGACGCTGCGGTTTCTGATTTGGCCACCATTTCCGGCCAGAAGCCGATTGTGACCAGAGCCAAAAAATCCATTGCCTCTTTCAAAATCAGAGAGGGTATGGCGATTGGCTGCAAGGTTACTCTGCGCGGCCAGCGTATGTATGAATTTGTGGATAAGCTGATTTCAGTTTCTCTGCCCCGTGTACGTGACTTTAAGGGCGTTTCTGATAAAGCCTTTGACGGCCGCGGCAATTATACGCTGGGCCTGAAGGAACAGCTGATTTTCCCGGAAATTGATTACGAAAAGATTGACCGTCTGCGCGGTTTGGAGGTTTGTTTTGTGACCAGCGCCAAAACTGACGCTGAATGTAAGGAATTGCTTGCTCAAATGGGTATGCCTTACGCTAATAATTAGGAGGGAATCTTGTGGCTAAGAAATCTATGATTGCCAAGCAACAACGGAAACCTAAGTTTCAGGTTCGGGGTTACAACCGCTGCAAAATCTGCGGCCGCCCTCATGCGTATATGCGTAAATTCGGCATTTGCCGTATTTGTTTCCGTGAGCTGGCTTATAAAGGCGAAATCCCCGGCGTGACCAAAGCCAGTTGGTAAAAGGCCGGAGCTTTAAGGAAGGAGGTATATCCTAATGGTTGTTACTGACCCTATCGCTGATTTTTTGACAAGAATCAGAAATGCCAATATGGTATTAATGGATAAGGTGGAAATTCCTGCGTCAAAAACCAAGATGGGCCTGGCTGAAATTTTGAAGGCTGAGGGCTTCATCAATGATGTGGAACTGATTGAGGACGGCAAGCAGGGTGTTATCAGAGTTTATCTGAAATACGGTGCTGGCCGGGAAAAAATTATTAACGGATTGAAAAGAATCTCCAAGCCCGGTTTGAGGGTTTATGCCGGCAAGGACGAACTGCCGCGCGTGATGGGCGGCCTGGGCATTGCCATAATCTCAACCTCCAAAGGGCTGATGGTTGACAGAGTTGCTCGTAAAGAGGGACTCGGCGGCGAGGTTCTCTGCTATGTATGGTAAGAAGGCAGAAGAAAGAGGTGTTTTAGAGAATGTCCAGAATTGGTAAACTGCCCATTGTCATTCCGGCAGGCGTAGATGTGACGATTGACGGCCATAAGGTTACCGTTAAGGGACCCAAAGGCGAGATGTCGCATGATGTGCGCCCGGAGATTGACGTTACGGTGGAAGCCGGCCAGGTTTTGGTGAAAAGAGACAGCGATGAGGCAAGAATCCGCTCTTATCATGGTTTAACCAGGGCTTTGCTGGCCAATATGGTAACAGGTGTTAGCGCCGGCTTTGAACGCAAGCTTACTATCATCGGTGTTGGTTACCGCGCTGCTGTACAGAATAATGTTCTGTCCTTGAGTGTTGGTAAATCTCACCCGGTGGAAATGCCGGCACCGGAGGGTGTGGTTATTACCTGCCCCACGCCTACTCAGATTGTTTTGAGCGGTTATAATAAAGAGGTTTTGGGTGGCTTTGCTGCCAAAATCCGCGCACAGCGTCCGCCGGAACCCTATAAGGGCAAAGGTATTCGCTATGAAAATGAATATGTGGCCAAGAAAGCCGGTAAAACCGGCGCCAAAAAATAATCGGCCGAAGTCTTTAGCTGCTTGATTATTCGCCGGGCTTTTGGTATATAATTTATATATCTGGCCTGGACGCATATCAACGGCGCTTGAAAGATAACTTAAAAAGGAAGTGAAAAACCTTGTTTAAAAAGGTAGACCGCAAGGCAAGACGCCAGAAAAAGCATTATCGCGTGCGCCGCAATATCTCCGGCACCGCTGAATATCCCAGACTGGCAGTCTATCGCAGTGCGAAGCATATATACGCACAGATTATTGATGACACCCTGGGCCACACATTGGCGGCGGCTTCCACATTGGACGCCAGCCTGAAGGAAAATTATGGCGGCAACACAGAGGCTGCCAAGGCCGTGGGCAAGCTTTTGGCTGAACGCGCGCTGGCAAAAGGTATCAAGGGTGTTGTTTTTGACCGTGGCGGACTCCTGTATCATGGTCGGGTTGCAGCTCTGGCGGAGGGCGCCAGAGAGGGCGGCCTGGAATTTTAAGAGGAGGATATAAAACATGGCTAGATTTGAAGCTAAAGATAATACGCCTGAAATGATTGAAACCGTTGTGCATATCAATCGCGTGGCCAAGGTTGTTAAGGGCGGCAGACGTCAGCGTTTTGCAGCTTTGATGGTGGTTGGCGACGGCAAGGGCAATGTGGGCTTTGGCATCGGCAAAGCCACCGAGGTGCCGGAGGCTATCCGCAAGGCTGTGGAAGCTGCCAAGAAAGATATGGTTCATGTGCCGATTTTGCACACCACCGTTCCGCATGAGGTGGTTGGCGTGTTTGGCTCTGGCCGGGTTATGCTGAAACCGGCTGCTCCTGGTACCGGCGTTATTGCCGGCGGCCCGGTGCGTGCCGTTTTGGAGGCTGCTGGTTATTCCAACATTTTGACCAAGTCTTTAGGCTCCAATAACCCGATTAACATGGTGCGCGCCACCATGGAGGGCTTGAAGAGCATGAAAACAGCTGAACAGGTTGCACGGCTGCGCGGCAAAACCGTGGAAGAAATTTTGGGCTAGGAGGGTTGACAATGGCTAAAATTAAAATTACGCTTGTCAAAAGCCCGATTGGCTATAACAAGAAACAAAGAGCTATCGCAGTTTCTTTGGGGCTGCGTAAATTGCACAGCAGTGTAATGCAGGAGGATACTCCCGATATTATGGGTAAGGTTCGTAAAATTGCCCATCTTGTTAAAGTGGAGCAAGCCTAAGCTTTTAGATTAGGGAGGTGTAAAAATGCAACTGAATGATTTGCGCCCGAACGAGGGCTCCAGGCCGAAGCATGTCCGCAAGGGCCGGGGCATTGGCTCCACGCTGGGCAAAACCAGCGGCCGCGGTCAGAAAGGCCAAAAGGCCAGAAGCGGCGGTGGGGTTCGCTTGGGCTTTGAGGGCGGCCAGATGCCGATTTATCGCCGGTTGCCCAAACGTGGCTTTAAGAACCACTTCCGCAAGGAGTTTGTGCCGGTGGCGCTGGCTGATTTGGAGCGTTTTGAAAATGGCACAGTGGTTACAGAGGAGCTGTTGCTGCAAAGTGGTGTTGTCAAGAATAAGCGTGATGGCTTAAAGGTGTTGGCGAACGGAGAATTGACTAAGCAGCTAACGGTTGCTCTGCCTTGCTCAAAAGCAGCTTCCGATAAGATTGTGGCTGCCGGCGGCAAAGTTGAGGTGAAATAATTTGTTAACTACTTTGAAAAATGCCTGGAAGATTGCAGAGCTGCGCAAAAAGATTGTGTTTACGCTGCTGATGTTTGTGGTTTTCCGCATGGCGGCTCATATCCCGGTACCGGGAATTAGCAAGGACGCTATTGGTGAACTTTTTGGTTCTGACCTCTGGACGTTGATGGATACTTTTTCCGGCGGTTCATTGAAATATTTTACGGTTTGCGCTATGGGTATTATGCCTTATATTAACGCTTCAATTATCATGAACCTGTTAACGATTGCCATTCCGTATTTTGAAAATCTGGCCAGAGAGGGCCAGGAAGGCCGCAAGAAAATGGCGCAGTATACGCGTTATGGTGCAATCGGCCTGGCCTTTTTGCAGTCCATCGGTATGACGTTCTATATCAACAGTGCTTTGGAAAACCCCGGCATTTTCAGCTATTTGGTAGTTGCGCTGACCCTGACAGCCGGCACCTGCTTCTTGATGTGGTTAGGTGAATTAATCACTGAACATGGTATCGGCAATGGCATTTCACTGATAATTTTTATCGGTATTTTATCCGGTATGCCCAGCACAATTCGTACAATCGTTACTTCTGTGCAGGGCGGCCAGACCAATATCATCACTGTTATTTTATTTGTTATTCTGGCGGTTTTGATTATCGCCGGCGTGGTATTTATCCAGGAGGCTCAACGTCGTATTCCGGTTCAGTATGCTAAACGCATGGTGGGTCGTCGTATGTATGGCGGTCAGGGCAGCCATATTCCGATTAAGGTTAACCAGACTGGCGTTATTCCGATTATTTTTGCCATGTCATTGCTGATGTTGCCTGCGGTTTTGGCTGGTTTCTTCCCCAATAACGGCTTCGCGTCCTTTATTGCTGGTATGTTTACCCAGGGTTCCTGGTTCCACATGTTTATGTATGTACTGCTGATTATCTTCTTCACCTATTTCTACACTGCGGTTACTTTTAACTGCCGTGAAGTGGCGGAGAATTTGCAGAAGAATGGCGGCTTTATTCCTGGCCTGCGTCCGGGCAAGCCCACTTCTGAGTATTTGGACGGCGTTTTAACCAGAATTACTCTGGCTGGCGCCATTTTCCTGGCTGCTATTGCTGTTTTGCCTTTCCTGGCCAGCAAACTTTCCGGTCTTAACATCTATTTTGGTGGCACATCGCTGCTGATTGTGGTTGGCGTGGCTTTGGATACTATGAAGCAGCTGGATAACCAGATTATGGAACGGCAGTATTCTGGATTTATGAAGTAAGGAGGCGGAACTATGAATATTGTTTTAATGGGGCCGCCCGGGGCCGGTAAAGGCACCCAGGCCGACGTTATGGCTCGCAACCTCTTTGTACCGCATATTTCCACCGGCGACATTTTCCGTGCCAACATTAAAGCTGGCACGGAATTGGGTCAGCTGGCTAATCAATATATCAGCAAAGGCGATTTGGTGCCGGACGAGGTGACCATGGGCATGATTAAAGACCGTTTGGCGGAAGAAGATTGCGCCGATGGCTTTATTCTTGACGGTCTGCCGCGCACCATTGGTCAGGCTGACGCTCTGGAGGCCATTTTGACCGAACAGGGCAAAAAACTGGATAAGGTTGTGAATATTGATGTGCCGGCAGAATTGCTGATTGCTCGTCTGAGCGGCCGGCGCGTTTGCCGCAACTGTTCCCAGACCTATCATTTGGAAAATAATCCGCCGACGGAGCCGGGCCGCTGTGATGAATGCGGCGGTGAGCTTTATCAGCGCGCGGACGATTCTGAAGAAACAATCAAAAACCGTCTTGATGTTTATATGGCGCAGTCAGAACCGCTGATTGCCTATTATGAGCAAAAGGGTTTGCTGCTTTCTATTAACGGCAACCAGTCCATTAACAATGTGCTGGTTGATATCGGCAAGGGCCTGGGCCAAAGCTGGTAAGCCGGTGAGTATTTTTGAGAAAAAAGGCGGCAGAAATATGGGAATGATTACCATAAAAAATCAAGACGACTTGGCGAAAATACGCAAAGCCGGACACATTGTGGCCGAGGTTTTTGAGTTGATGCAGGAAATGGTTCGCCCGGGGGTTACCACGGCGGAGTTGAACAAAGCAGCAGAGGCGCTGATTAAACGGCGCAACGCCACCGCCCCTACCAGGGGGTATGCCGGGTTTCCGGCTGGCACCTGCATATCGGTTAACCAGGAGGTTATTCATGGGATACCGGGGCGCAGGGTTTTGCAGGAGGGCGATATTGTTTCCGTAGACGTGGTTGTGCAGCTTAACGGCTTTTGCAGTGACGGCGCGCGCACCTATGCGGTAGGCAAAATTGCGCCGGATATTCAGCATTTGCTGGACGTTACACAGCTTTGTTTGGCTGAGGGCATTAAACAGGCCAGAATTGGCAATCGTTTGGGTGATATTGGCAGCCGGGTGCAGCAGATTGCCGAGGCTGAGGGCTATGGCGTGGTGCGTGATTACGTTGGCCATGGCATTGGCCGGGAGATGCACGAGGCGCCTGATGTGCCCAATTATGGCGTGGCCGGGCGCGGTTTGCGTCTGGTGAACGGCATGGTGCTGGCTATTGAGCCCATGATTACCATGGGTACGCATGAAGTTTACTGCTTGAACGACGGCTGGACGGTGGTAACCAAGGACGCACGTCCATCGGCGCATTTTGAAAACACTGTGGCAATTACGCCCGATGGCCCCCAGATTATGACAACGCTGTGAGGTGATGGCATGACGGAGGCATTTAATCAAAATCAGCTGCAAGTTGGTCAGCTGGTGCGTTCTCGGGCTGGCCGGGATTTAGGCTGTTATTATCTGGTTTATAAGCTGGAAAAGCCGCGTAAGAAAAGCGGCGCAGTGCAGGTTTGGCTGGTAGATGGGCGTGGGCGCACGACCGTTAATCCCAAGCTTAAAAATCCCCGGCATTTACAGCGGACGCGGCTGGTGGCAACGGAATTTGCAGCCAGGGTTAAGACCGGCAAATGTACGCCGGAGGATATCCGGGCGGCCATGAATATGCTGCTGGCTGATGAAAGAGCAGTGTTGCAAAAAAATCCTGATGAGGAGGCATTGGCGAATGTCGAAAGTTGATGAAATAGAAGTAAGCGGTACCGTTATAGACCCACTGCCCAACGCGATGTTTAAGGTGGAATTGGAAAACGGGCACGTTGTTTTGGCACATGTTTCCGGGAAAATCAGGATGAATTATATTCGCATTCTGCCGGGTGATAAGGTTACGGTGGCTTTGAGCCCTTATGACCTGCAACGTGGACGCATTGTTTATCGTTATAAATAATAATTTAGATAAAGTGTTTTTATGTGCCTAAGTAGGAGGTTACAATAATGAAAGTTCGTGCTTCGGCCAAGCCCATTTGTGAAAAATGCAAAGTGATTAAACGGCGCGGCACCGTTATGGTGATTTGCTCCAACCCCAAGCATAAACAGAAACAGGGCTAATGGCATTATATAGTAAAAAATGTTCATTTATTATAAATGCGTGCGGCAGCAGCGCTGCGGCGCGCGAATAAGTTGATGATATCAGCTATATTTTCATCTATAATTTGGAGGTGTAGGAATGGCTCGTATTGCTGGTGTAGACTTGCCCAGAGATAAAAGAGTTGAAATCGGCCTGACATACATCTTCGGTGTTGGTTTACCGACCTCACAGAAGGTGTTGAAAGAAGCCGGGGTCAATCCGGATACTCGCGTTAAGGATTTGACCGATGATGAAGTTGGCCGTATCCGTGAAGTTTTGGATAAAACTGCACAGGTTGAAGGCGATTTGCGCAGAGAGATTGCGCTGAACATCAAGAGATTGACAGAGATTGGCTGCTACCGTGGACAGAGACATCGCCGCGGCCTGCCGGTGCGTGGTCAGAATACCAAAAACAATGCCCGCACACGCAAAGGTCCGAAGCGTACTGTTAGCGGTAAACGCAAGAAATAAGGAAAGGGGGTTATCTAATTGGCTCGCAGACAAATTCGTAAGAGAAAAGAAAAGAAGAATATTGAGTTTGGGGTTGCGCATATTCAGTCAACCTTTAACAATACAATTATCACGATTACTGATAAAGCCGGCAATGCCATTGCCTGGTCCAGTGCTGGCGCGCAGGGCTTTAAGGGTTCTCGTAAAAGCACTCCTTTTGCCGCCCAGCAGGCTGCTGATGTGGCCGCCAAGGAGGCTATGGTGCATGGTCTGAAGCAGGTTGAGTGTCTGGTTAAAGGCCCGGGCTCCGGCAGAGAAGCGGCAATTCGCGCTTTGCAGAGCGCTGGTTTGGAAATCAGCATGATTAAGGATGTTACTCCCATTCCGCATAATGGGTGTCGTCCTCCCAAAAGAAGAAGAGTTTAATTTACGGGTAAAGGAGGAAAAAATCGCATTATGGCAAAAAATATGCAGCCTGTGTTGAAAAGAGCTAGAACTCTGGGCATCGAGCCGGGCTTTGTAGGCGTTTATAAAAAATCTAAAAGAAAACCCAAGCAGAACAGACGCAAGCCGAGCAACTATGCTTTGCAGCTGACTGAGAAGCAGAAGGTTAAATTTGTTTACGGTATTTTGGAAAAACAGCTGAGAAGAACTTTCGCCAAGGCCGAAAAGCAATCCGGTAATGTGGGTGAGAACCTGTTGGTATTGCTGGAACGCCGCATGGATAACGTGGTGTATCGTTTGGGTCTGGCCGGCACTCGCCGGGAGGCTAAACAGCTGGTTTCCCATGCTCATTTCACCTTGAATGGTAAAAAAATGAATATTCCTTCAGCCACCCTGAAAGTTGGCGATGTTATTGCAGTACGTGAAAAGAGCCTGCAATCTCCCAAATTTAAGGCGTTGGCGGAAAATCTTAAAGGCAAGGCCACTCCGGCCTGGTTGGAGCTTGACGCTAACAACATGACCGGCAAAATTGTGGCGCTGCCTGCTCGCGCGGACGTTGACGCGCCGATTACCGAGCAGCTTATCGTTGAATTCTACTCCCGCTAAGCATAGTATCTGGTGTGTAATAAAGTGGCTTTTGAATAAGGGGGCAATATATAAATGTTTGGAATTGAAAAACCCAAAATCCAATGTGTCGAGATGTCGGATAACCATTCGCATGGAACCTTTGTAGTCGAGCCGTTGGAAAAAGGTTATGGGATTACGCTTGGTAATTCTTTGAGGAGAGTGTTATTGTCTTCTTTACCTGGCGCTGCCGTGTCCTCTGTGCAGATTGACGGCGTTTTGCATGAGTTTACAACTATTCCTGGCGTTGTGGAAGATGTTGCGGATATTATTCTGAACCTTAAAGGGCTTTCGGTGCGCGTTTATGGCTCAGAGGAGCAGGTTATTTACATCGAAGCAAACGGCCCTTGTGTGGTTACGGCGGCAGATATCCGCGTTAACTCTGATGTGGAAATTTTGAACCCGGAGCATCACATTGCCACGCTGGACAGCGACGGCAGCTTGTTTATGTCGATTACGGTCAACAAGGGCCGCGGCTATGTCAGCGCCGAGAAAAACAAAAAAGAGGGCCAGCCGATAGGGGTTATCCCGGTGGATTCTCTGTTCTCTCCGGTGGTTAAGGTTAATTTCCGGGTGGAGAATACGCGTGTTGGCCAACACACTGATTTTGACAAGCTGACGCTGGACGTTTGGACTGACGCCACCATTACGCCAGATGAGGCTATTAGCAGCAGCGCGCGCATTTTAACTGATTATTTGCAGCTGTTTGCCAACCTCTCTGATAACGTGCCGGACGCTATCGGGTTGATTGACCCGGAAGACGACGGCCGTGATAAGCTTTTGGAGATGGCCATTGATGAGTTGGACCTGTCGGTTCGTTCATCAAACTGTCTGCATCGTGCCGGCATCAATACTGTGCAGGAATTAATTCAGCGCTCCGAGGAAGATATGATGAAGGTGCGCAATCTGGGCCGCAAATCTCTGGAGGAAGTTATCAACAAACTGGCTGAGATGGATTTGTCGCTTAGAACCGGTGATGAATAAAAATTTTTACTGAATTAGGAGGAGCATAAATGGCTTACCGTAAACTGGGTGTGAAAAGTGCACACCGCCGGGCAATGCTGCGGAACATGACAACCTCTCTGCTGAAAGAGGGGCAGATTGAAACCACAGTTACCCGGGCAAAAGAAGTGCGCTCCACAACCGAAAAAATGATTACCCTGGGCAAACGCGGCGATTTGCATGCTCGTCGTCAGGCTCTGGCATATATTAAAGAAGAAGATGTGGTGCGCCGCGTTTTTGATGAGTTGGCTTCCAAATATGCTGACCGTCAGGGCGGTTACACTCGCATTATTAAAACCGGCACTCGCAAAGGCGATGGTGCGCCGATGGCTATTATTGAGCTGGTTTAATTTGCTTAATTGAGTGGTCTGCTTTTTGGTGTAAACGCTTTAGCTGCTGACGAGTTAAAAACAGAGTCAAAGTTTAGCGAGCGCCATTTCAACCAAATGTACGCTTTAGAATGGTGACTGGTTGAACCCACGGCCGCAGACGCTTAAAAAATTTAATAAAAGGGAGCATCTTACCGTCCACTTAGATGCTTCTTTTTTTGTATATATTTCCTTGGCAAACGGTGGCGTTTGCTGTTTACATTTCTAAAACAAATATTGACATTTCCCAGAATTGTATTTATAATAGAAACTGTACTTTTAAAAATGCGGCCGGAGGGAGATAAATGTTCAAACTGGAAGATGTTTGCTATGGCTATACCGATGGGCGGCTGGCTTTGAACAAGGTGAATTTGCAGGTGCAGCCGGGGGAATGGCTGGCCGTTTTGGGCGCTAATGGCAGTGGCAAAAGCACTCTGGCGCGTCATTTGAACGGTTTGCTGCGCGCCAGCTCCGGCCGGGTGCTGGTGGCCGGGCGGCCGGTGGAGGATTATCATAATTTGCAGGATTTGCGCCGGTTGGTGGGCATTGTGTTTCAAAATCCCGATAATCAGATTGTCGGTAACAGCGTGGAGGAGGACGTGGCCTTTGGGCTGGAAAATTTAGGCGTGCCGCGGCCGGAAATGCGTGAGCGTATTGCCTGGGCTTTGCAGTTGGTGGGACTGTCCGGTCGGGAGAAAGTTGACCCGGCGGCGCTTTCCGGTGGTCAGAAGCAGCGCTTGGCGATTGCCGGGGCGCTGGCTATGCAGCCTAAAGCGCTTTTGCTGGACGAAGCCACTTCCATGCTTGACCCGGTGGGTGTGGCGGAGGTTTTGCAGGTTTTGCAGGACTTGCATGCGCAGGGACTGACTATTGTGATGATTACGCATAACATGAGCGAGGTTTTATATACGGACAGGGCGGTAGTAATGGCCGAGGGGCGGCTGCTTCTGGATAAACCGCCGCAGGAACTTTTTGCGCACACGGAAGATTTGGCGCAGTGGCATATTGAATTGCCGGGCGTGACGCAGCTGGGTAATCTGCTGGGTGTGTCCGGTTGTCTGGATTTAACGCAGCTGCTTGATGCTTTGAGTAAGGAGGCCGTTTAATGTCTTTGCGTTTGCAAAATGTTTTCTGCCGTTATGGCGGTGATGGGCCGGTGCAGGTTACGGCTGTGCAGGATATCAATTTAACGGTGGAACAGGGCGAAATTGTAGGTCTGGTTGGGCATACCGGCAGTGGCAAAAGCACTTTGGCGCAGCTTATCTGCGGCCTTATCACTGCCGATGGCGGAGAAATCTGGTTGGACGATATTTGTCTGACCGAGCGCAAGAAACCCAAGGCGGCCGTGTTGGTGCAGCATGTTGGTATGGTGTTTCAATATCCTGAGCATCAGCTTTTTGCGGAAACAGTGGCGCAGGAGTTGGCTTACGGGCCGGAAAATCTGGGCTGGCCGCAAAAAAAAATTCAGCAGGCTGTGCAGGAACTGGCTGGGCGTTTGGGCTTATCCGGGCAGTTGGAGAGCAGTCCTTATCAGCTTTCCGGCGGCGAAAAACGCAAGGTGGCTTTGGCCAGCGTTTTGATTATGCAACCGCCGCTTTTGCTGTTGGACGAACCGTTTGTCGGGCTGGACGCATTGGCGCGGCAGGATTTTTTACAACTGTTGTTGACCTGGCAGCAGGCTAACAACAGCACTATTATTTGTATCAGTCATGATATTGATTTGCTGGCCAGTTTTTGTCAGCGTCTGGTGGTGCTGCAAGGCGGCCGTTTGCGTCTGGATAAGCCGGTGCGCGAGGCGTTTAATGAGGTGGAACTGTTGGAGCAATGCGGCGTGCGTCTGCCCCTGGCGCGGCGAGCTGTTTTGGCGGCGCGAGCGCGTGGCTGGCAGTTGTCGGCGGACGCTTTAACGCTGGCCGAAGCCGCACAGGCGCTTCAAGCCAGAAAGGTCGGCGCAAGCCTGAAGGTGGGTGAAGAAATTGGGCGCTAAAAAAGGCGGTGTCCGCTTTGGTTCATATTATCCGGTTAATTCGCTGATACATCGGCTTGACCCACGCGCTAAAATTTTGGCTATGCTGATTTTTATGCTTGGCATATTTATGGTTAACAAGTTCTGGGTTTTTGGTTTGGTTTATCTGTTCGGCTTTATTATGCTGGCGTTGGCGCATATTCCGCCCGGCAAAGCTTTGAACAGTGTGCGCGGTCTGTTGGTTTTGCTGCTGTTTACCTCGCTGATTAATATGTTTTTTACGCCCGGCGAGCAAATTCTTTGGCAGTATGGGCCGCTGCATTTAACCATGGAGGGTTTGCTGCGCAGTGGTTTGATGCTGTTGCGTCTGGTGGCGCTGATTGCCTTTTCCGGCCTTTTAACCTTTACCACTACGCCGATTGAACTGGCCGACGCGCTGGAAAGCCTGTTAAAGCCTTTTCAGCGTTTGGGTATGCCGGTGCATGAGTTCGCCATGATGATGACGATTGCCCTGCGCTTTATTCCGGTGCTGCTTGAGGAGGCCGATAAAATTGTTAAGGCTCAGCGCAGCCGGGGCGCTGATTTTAGCAGCGGCAGTCTGAAACGCCGCTTAAACAGCATTATTGCCGTAATTGTACCGCTGCTTTATAACGCTTTAAAGCGCGCCGATGATTTGGCGATTGCCATGGAAGCGCGCGCTTATATCGGCGGCGAGGGCAGAGTCAGCCTGCGCGAACTGCAATGGCGGTTGACTGACGGACTGGCGCTGGCAACAGTGCTGCTGTTTGTGGTTTTCCTGTTCGTCAGCCATTGGTTGAAATGGGGCATTTAATATTTTAAGCGATGAGAGGGTGTTTGATAATGAAGTTGCGAACTTTCATGGCAAGCTGTTGCCTGTTTATAATGCTGCTTGGTCTGGCGGCCTGCGGTGGGCAGAAAGCGGAAATAACGGTTACTGAGGTTAAGTCTGACATATACACAACAGATGAAGTTAACGCGGCAATAGATACGGCGATTGAATATTTTGATAAATATTTTGATGGTTGTACCTTAACGCAGATTAGCTATATCGGTGATGATATGGCCTCGACTTTTGCAGAATGGCAGCAGCAATATCAGGTTGACGAGGTGATTGTTCTGGTTTCCAGTTTTGAGGTGGGTGCGTCCGGCGGCGACGGTTCCCTGAACCCAAACAGCACCTATGATAACTGGCAGTGGATTTTAGGCCGGAATGCCGGAGGGGAATGGGAACATCTTACGCATGGTTATTGTTAAGTTACAGATAGCTTATGACGGTACGGATTTTGTCGGTTGGCAGCGGCAAAATCTGCCCGGCGCTAATAATCGCAGCGTGCAGGGGGAGTTGGAAAAGGTTCTGCGCCGGCTTTTGCAGCAAGCGGTGAGCGTGCAGGGGGCTGGGCGCACGGATTCCGGCGTGCATGCGCAGGGGCAGGTGGCCAGCTTTGATTTGCCGGCTCCGGGTGTGCGGCCGTTAATTCCGGTGGAGCGGCTGGCATATGCCATGAATAATCGTCTGCCGGGAGATGTGCGTATTTTAGGCGCGGAGCGCATGGAGCAGGCGGCGGATTTTCATGCCCGATTTTCCGCCAAAAACAAGGAATATCGCTATTTTTTAGTGTTGGGTCATGCGCCCGGCGCTTTTGATTATCGTTACGCCTGGTTTTGTCCCTATAAATTGCCGCGGCTGGCGGATATGTCGCAGGCGGCGGCGCAGTTTGTGGGCGAGCATGATTTTCGGGGCTTTTGCGGCCGCAGCAGCGTGGTTACGACTTATGTGCGCTGTTTAAGTCTTGCGGATTTTGGCCGGGTGGAGCCGGCGGACGCGCCGCCCCAGCTGTATAGTCTGGCCGCAGAGGGAGCGCTGTATTGTTTTCGAGTGGTGGGTAATGGCTTCATTTATAAAATGGTGCGGTTGCTGACCGGCGCTTTGGTAAAATTTGGCCGGGGGCAGCTGGAGCCTGCGCAAATCCGGCAGCAGCTGCAAACGGCGGCGGTTGAGCCTGATTGCTGGCCGCAGCCCCTGGCTCCGGCGGCTCCGGCGCAGGGCTTATATTTATGGCATATTGATTATTAAAAACAGCTAAATTATTGCTATATAAAATAGAAAAAAAGTAAAAAAATTCTTGACAAGCGCCCGATAAAAGGCTATAATTTTAAGGAGCGACATTTGCCGCCTTATTGAACTTTCAGCCCCGTTAGTCAATAGGTTCGGCTGTTGTATTTCTAAATTATCTTATATTTTGAGTTAAACTGAATTTTTACAGTAGTTTTTGAGGAGGAAAACGCAATGCGTACTTTTATGGCAAAAGCGCAGGAGATTGAACGCAAATGGTTTGTTCTTGACGCTGCCAACAAGCCTTTGGGTCGTGTCGCCACAGAGGCCGCACGTTTGCTGAGAGGCAAGCATAAGCCGATTTTTACGCCCAATGTTGATACCGGCGATTTTGTAATTATTATTAATGCTGGCCAGGCTGTTTTGACTGGTAACAAATTAAATCAGAAAGTTATGTATAAACATTCCGGTTATCCGGGCGGCCTGAAGGAAACCCCTTATCGCCGTTTGATGGCTGAAAAGCCGGAGCGCGCTCTGGAGGCCGCTGTGCGCGGCATGCTGCCGAAGAACCGCCTGGGCCGCAAAATGATTAAGAAGCTGAAAGTTTTTGCTGGTGCAGAGCATATTCATCAGGCGCAGAAACCTGAAGTTTGGAATTTCTAAGAAAGGAGCGTGCAAATTAATGGCTGATAACAGATTATATGGTACAGGCCGCAGAAAAAACGCGATTGCTCGTGTTTGGCTGGCTCCTGGCAGTGGTAATATCACCGTGAACAAACGCGGTTTGAGTGAATATTTTGGCAAAAAAACGCTGGAAATGATTGTGGAGCAGCCTTTGGCTCTGACCTCTAACCTGGGTAAATATGATGTGATGGCCACCGTTAAGGGCGGCGGTACTACTGGTCAGGCTGGCGCGGTGCGTCATGGCATTGCCAAAGCTTTGGTGGAAGCAGATGAGAACCTGCGCAAAGCTTTGAAAGCGGCTGGTTTCCTGACTCGTGACCCCAGAATGAAGGAAAGAAGAAAGTATGGCTTGAAAAAGGCCAGAAAGGCAAGCCAGTTCTCCAAGAGATAATAGCTGCCAAGTTAAAGTTTATAATCCGCTATGGTTATATAAAAAAATCCGTCTGGCATTATGCCGGGCGGATTTTTTATGGTTAAATTATTCAGCTTCCACTGGCTTATAAACCAGATTTTTAATTTTTTCCTCGGTCCAAAGCTTGCAGGTGAAAAATAAATGTTCCTCTTTGCGCTTTTTAAAAATACGGAACAATTCCTGCGTATTATCATAAACATGGCAGATATCGCATAGCTTGATTAACTCCGGCAGGTTGGCCATCGTTAATTTATAACGCTTGAGAATTTTGTCTATGGGCACGTTATGCCCGCCCTCCTCGGTTCTGGACTGCACGCGTAACACGTTAATGTTGGGGTGTCTGGTAAAAACAAAATAACCGCGTATAAAATAGCCCTGTTCTCTGGCACGGCGCAGCAGGTTTAAATTGCGCTCCGTGGAAAGCACGGTTTCAAAGGTGAAATCGGATTTTTGAGCCAAAGCATTCTCGCGTAGCGCCTCCGCCTGTTTGGCGGCCGTTAAATCGTCGCAGTGGGTACTGGCCTTGATTACGTCGGCGTTGATGTAGGTGCCGTGTTTAATTGCGTATTCATAGATAGTGCTTTTGCCTGAGCCGTTGGGGCCGGCAAAAATTGTTAATTCTGGTTTCTTTTCTGGTGTTTGATTAGAAATTTGCATATTCTCTGTGTCCATCTGGATACTCCAAATAAGCCTGTTCCCTTTCTTCATCAAAACGGGCAATCGGCACGCGTTTTATGCGTTTGGCTAAAATTGACATACGGATAGCCATTTTGAAGCGGCGTGTCATTTCCTCATCGGTTACGCCGTCAATAGCGTCCAATTCAGGGTCAAAGGGCGGTTGATATTTGTTGCCGTCATAGATTGGTAAATCCTTTAAGCTTGTTTTGTTCATTTCCATAATATAAACCTCCAGGCACAACTGCCAAAAAACCATATAAAACTGTAACTATCTATATTATATGAAATTTAGGTGAAAAAAACAAGTAGTTTTTCTGAAAAATAAATTTAAAGGCTGATTACAGCCGCCTGACCGCCGCGTTCACCCCTGGTAAAACGGTGCGACCAGTATTTTTCCGGCAGACAGCAGGTACATTCCGGAGAGATAGCTATGCTGCTGTTTGGCAGGCCGGCCTGTTGCAAACGCCAGGCATTAATAGCTTTAAGGTCTACCAGAAATTTGCCCGGCTCCCCGGCTGTTTCATCATTTTTTATAAATTCTTCAACGCCAGCGCCAAAGGCCTGCCGCATAGCCTGCGGTACGTCGGCATGCGTGGAAAAGCAGCAGCCGCCAATGCCGGGGCCGATAGCGGCCAGACAGCGATTTGGCTCAATCTGATATTCCTGCTGCAAGCGCCGAACCGTTTTGGCGGCGATATCAGCCTGCGTGCCGCGCCAGCCTGCATGAACTGCGGCAACAGCGCAAGGGCGTCCCTTGCTGTTCAAGGCGCAAAGCAAAATTGGTATGCAGTCGGCAGCGTAGGCAATCAGTGGCCGGCCGGTTTGGTTGGTAATCAGCGCGTCGCACTCATAAGGTGTGGGGCCGTCCAGATGTAGGCCGGCGTCGGCCGTCTGCGCCAGACGAATAATGTCGCTGTGGATTTGGTGGGTGGAAACTGCCGCTTCTGGCGCATAGCCCACTGCTTGTGCCAGCCGCAGATGATTCTGGCGCACATTTTCTACGCTGTCTTTTTTGTGGTCAAGATTTAAACTGGCCTGCGCGCCCTGACTAACGCCGCCGTGTCGGGTGCTGAAAGCATGGCATACGCCCTGGGCGTCTAAAATTGCGCTGGTCATAAAAATAACGCCGTTAATATCATGGCGGACAAATTCTGTGTTATACATATAAAGTACCTCCTTGGGTCAAATTAAAATGTGCAATTAAAATATTCTCTGTGCCAGACGGTAAAATCCTGCTGGCGAGATTGATTATCTCCAGATTTTTAGCCGAATGGAGCGTTATAAATTTAGTCTATGACAAAAAAAGGCAGTCGCGGCAGGATTTTTGCATAGGACAAAGAATTATTATAAGATTAAGCAGTTGTATTGTACCCAAAAATATTGAAGCAAAATTAGGGCGCGATATTAAAGAGGAATGACTAATGGGATTTTTCAGGCGATTCTTTTTTGATTTTGGCACAAGCATTGGCGTTGATTTAGGCACGGCCAGTATTCTGATTTATGTAAAAAATCGGGGCATTGTCTTAAACGAGCCTTCTGTGGTGGCTATGAATCAGCTGACGCATGAGGTTATTGCGATTGGTGCGGCGGCCAAAAAAATGCTGGGGCGCACGCCGGAGGGCATTATTGCTGTGCGGCCGTTGCGTGAGGGCGTGATTGCCGATTATGATGTTACAGAGCAGATGCTGCGCTATTTTCTGGAACAGGCCTGCGGTCGTAACCGTATTTTGAAGCCACGCGTGATGGTTTGTATTCCCTCCGGGGTGACGGACGTTGAGGAGCGCGCTGTAAAGCAGGCGGCGCTGGCCTCTGGCGCCAGAGAAGCCTATTTGATTGAGGAGCCGATGGCGGCCGCGATTGGCGCCGGTATGGATATTTACACGCCCAGCGGTAATCTGGTTTGCGATATCGGCGGCGGTACCACGGACGTGGCAGTAATCTCCCTGGGGGGCATTGTCAGCAAAACATCTCTGCGCGTGGGCGGCGATAAATTTGATGATGCGATTGTGCGTTATATTCGTCGGGAGTATAGCCTGCTGATTGGCGAGTCCTGTGCGGAGGATATTAAAAAAAGCATTGGCACCGCGTATATCACCGAAAAAAATCGGGATAATTTTGTGACGGTGCGTGGCCGGGATTTGATGTCCGGTCTGCCCAAGAGCATTAAATTTTCGGCGCAGGAGTGTCGGGAGGCCATTGGCGAAACTCTGGATACGATTATCGCGGCAATCAAAAGCGTTTTGGAAGAAACACCGCCGGAGTTGGCCGGCGATATTGTGGACCGCGGTATGGTTCTGACCGGCGGCGGTTCTATGGTGGACGGCTTGCCGCGTTTGATTTCCGAGTTGACTGGTCTGCATGTTTATTTGGCGGAGGACCCGGTGGCCTGTGTGGCTATTGGCACCGGCAAATCTCTTGCCGTTTTGGACCAGGCCCAGGAAAGCGGCAATATTTTGGCGCGCAAGGCGCTGTAAAAGGAACTGATTGTATGAAGTGTACATTTTCCCGAATTGCTTTCTGGCTATTGCCATTAATTTTATTACTGGCTGGTGGCGCGGCGGCAGGTTCGGCTGGCGACCCACTGGTTACACGCGGCTGGGTGGACCAGTATATTGCCAGCCAACTGGCGCCATTGCAGACGCGGTTGGAGCAGGCGGACAGCCAGATGGCTTCTGTGCGCTCAATTAAGCTTTGGATTGGCCGTGATTATTTGCAGGTTGGCGAGCGGCAGGTTAAGCTTGACGCCGCGCCGTATCTGGGCAGCAGCGGCCGAACTATGGTGCCGCTGCGTGCGCTGGGCGACAGTATCGGGGCGGAAATCAACTGGGACGGAGCCGCCAAAAAGGCGGTTTATACTAAAGACGGCAGGCAGGTGGTGTTGTGGCTGGGGCGCGCGGAAGTCAGCGTGAACGGGCATACGGCGGCCACCGACTGCGCACCGGAACTGCGCAATGACCGGGTGATGGTGCCGCTGCGTGTGGTTACGGAAAATCTTGGTTTTCATTTAAGCTGGAATAATGCGGAGAAGCTGGCGGCGCTGCTGTATATAGCGCAGTAAAAAATGGTATTCTTTATTTAATTGATTTAGTGTGAGTGGTTGAATTTGATTGAATTGGAGAAATAATATGAGTTCAGATAAGGAACAGCAAGTTGAGTATCATAATTCATGGTGGGGACGGCATTTTGGTTATCTTTCGGCCGAGGCCAAGGGTTGGTTTTGGCTGGTGCTGCTGTTGTTGATTTGCGGCGGCTTTTACCTGGGCTTTTGGTATAGCTGTCAGCAGCCTAATCCTATCACAGTGCCTTATGTGACGGCGCAAAACTATGTGGAAAATCATGAAGAAGCGCCAAAAACGCCGGATTATTTTGGCGAGGACGGCACGATTACCGTATTATTGATGGGCTGCGATATGCGCGAGGGCGAAAAGGCCGGGCGCTCGGATACGATTATGCTGGCTTTTGTCAGCGCGGAGAAAAAAGCGGTTAACTTGCTCTCTATTCCGCGTGATACCAGAGTGGAGCTGGCCGAGGGCAAAGGTACAACCAAGATTAATCATGCCTTTGCTTATGGCGGTGTGCCGTTGACGCGCAAAACCATTGAAAACTTTTTAGATGTGGAGATTGACCGTTATGTAACGGTTGATTTTCAGGGCTTTGCTGATGTTATTGACGCCTTGGGCGGCGTGGATTATGATGTTGAACAACGCATGTATTATCCGGCGGAGCATATTGATTTACAGCCCGGGCCGCAGCATCTGGACGGTCAGGCGGCGCTTTCCTATGTGCGCTGGCGCGGCACGGCCACGGCGGATATTGGGCGTATTGAGCGACAGCAGAAATTTTTAAGCACAGTGCTGGAACAGGTTATGAGTACCGGCACGATTTTGCGCCTGCCTAATCTGATTATTACTATTAATACATATATACAGACGGATTTTACCCTTCCTGAACTGACTTCATTGATTAATGTATTTAAGGACGTTAGTAACGTAACTTTCAATTCGTCCATGGTGCCGGGCGACGGTACGATGATTAACGGTATTAGTTACTGGCAGTATTATCCCAATCAAACCGCTGAATTGCTGGAGCAGATGAAAACATTTACTTATAATCTGCCGGTTGAAGAACCGCCTGCCAGTGCCGACGGCAATGGTACGGATAATGACGCCGCCGGAGCGGCTGGAAATAACAGCGGCAATACTGGAGGAAATTAAGCTATGGCAGAAATGGAGATTTTAGGCGCAAAGATTAGCGATTATGATATGGTGGAAACCGTTTGCAGTGCGGCGGCGTTGATTGATGTCGGCCGGCAGGCGGACAAGGGCGAGCCGATGTTGCATCAGATTGTTACTTTGAACGCAGAAATTTTATATAAAGCCCAAACTGATTCCCGTTTAATGGAAGTTATCAATCAGGCGGAACTGGTAACGCCGGACGGCAGCGGTATTGTTATGGCGGCGCAAAAACTTTGTAATCGGCAGATTGAACGGGTTACGGGTATTGATTTAATGCAGGAGTTGTGCAAGCAGAGCGCGGCCTGCGGCTGGCAGGTTTATCTGCTGGGCGCCAAGCCGGGGGTGGCCGAACAGGCTGCCAAGAATCTGCGCGAGCAGTATAATACCAATGTTTGCGGCTGGCACGACGGCTATTTTAAGGAGGACGAGCAGGCCTGGATAATCGGCGAGATTAACGAGAAAAAGCCGGATATTTTGTTTGTGGGTCTGGGTGCACCCCGGCAGGAATTTTGGATTGCGGAAAACCGCGGCCGGCTGCGTGTGCCGCTGGTGATTGGCGTGGGCGGTTGTTTTGACGTTATCTCGGGTAATTTAAAGCGCGCGCCCCAGATTTTTCAGCAAATGGGCGTGGAATGGCTTTGGCGGCTGCTGAAAGAACCCTGGCGTTTTGGCCGCATGCTGGCTTTGCCCAAGTTTATGATGCTGGTTAACAGTCAGGTTAAGGCCAAAAAGCGTCTGGCGCAGGCCAATCAGCGTCAGATGGAAGACGGCCGCCGGGAAAAAAAGTTGCCGCAGTGATTATTATGCAAGTTTTTCCTGAAAAAACTTGTAATTATCATATGAAGTTGTATAGGTTTTCAGTTATTTGGCGTTAACTGGAGTCCGGGGGACTTGGCATTCACTGAGTTTTCATAAGGGAGTTGAGGATTTTGAAAAAATTTACAGTATTTTTTATTGCTTTGTTGCTTTGCTTGTTGATGGCCGGTCAGGCTTTGGCTTTTACCGACCTTGATGATTGCAGCCCGGAAACCAGGCAGGCGATTAATGAGTTGGCGGAAAAGCAGATATTGAACGGTTACATTGATGATACTTTCCGGCCGAATGACAGCATCAGCCGCGCAGAGTTTGCCAAGGTGGCGGTTCTGGCGCTGACCGACAAAACCAACATGCCGATGGGCGCGGTGCAGGAGATTAGCTATCGGGACGTATCCCCTAACGCCTGGTATACCAAGGTTATTGCTAATGCGGCGGCGCTGGGTTTGATGAAAGGCGATACGGAGGGCACTTTCCGGCCGAATGATACAGTTAGCGTGGACGAGGTCATAACGATTTTGATACGCGCTTTGGGCTATACCGAGGCGGATTTGGATATGTCCGGCTGGCCGGCCAGCTATATTAATAAAGCCCGGGAAATCGGCCTGATTAATTATGATACTTATAATGGCGATTGCACACGCGGCCAGGCGGCTGCGCTGGTGGCCAGAATGTTGGAGTTGCCGCAGGCCGGTGCTGAAAAGCCGGAACAGCCTGTGCAGCTGGCCTATGATTATGGCGTGGTTACGGAATTAACCAGCAATACCATTACTATCAGCAGCTTTAAAGGCGGCGCGCTCAGCTATAAGCTGGCGGAGAATTGCGACTGGCAGGCGGCCAAAAGCGATTGCGGCGTGGGCAGGCTGATTTATTTCGGTTTGGATAGCAAGCAGGCAGTGGTTAGCGTTTCCCGGCAGGATATTTATACCCATAACCAGCATGAAGCCGAGCTTTCCGGCACCAAAATTAAGCTGAACGGTAAAAATATGCTGATTGCCGATGATGCGACGGTATTGCTGATGAACAGCAACGGCGGCGTTACCTCTGTCAGTCTGGAGCGGCTTTTGGCCAGCAGTTATGTGGCGGATTTGCGCAGTAATAATTATCGCGTGCCGTTGCAGTATGTGGCTGACGGCAAAAATGTGCGCGGCCTGTTGATTGGCGATTATCGCGGCCAGAGCCAGCAGCAGTTTGGCTATGTTGATGAATTTGGCACCGGCAGCGAGGGCGAGTCTGTTAAATTCTATGGCGAGAACGAATTTTATGAATGGAATTATGTTGGCAATGAGGGCGAATTGCGCCCGGAAACTGATGTGCTTTACGCTTATGAACATCGGGCGGACGGCGTGCGCGCTTATGTTGTGGATAGAACCAAAGAGCAAATCCGCGGCGCTTATGGCGAGGGCGAGGTTGTGCAGTTTGCTGGCGATATTTGCCTGACAACCAGCGGTAAACAGTTTATTATTGACGCGGAAACTGTGATTATGAAAGTGTCTTATCGCTCAGACGGTTCCATTTATGATGTGGAATATATTGATTCTGTTTATGGCGGCGACCGGGTTTGTGTGCGTTATACAGAAAAGAGCAGTTCAAATTATACCGGGATTGAAGCCGCTTATGTTCTGGTGCAGGATTTCATTTAAGCTTATATAAGCCGTTTAATTTAAGTCTTCAATATTTAAGATAACTCGCATCTGTTTTCTTGCTTGAAAAAAACGGCTGCGAGTTATTTTTTTATGAAAAGTTTAAACTAAATTAAACTTTAGTTAATATTGCTTTTGTATAATTTGCGTACAATAAAATTTGGGTATAAATGTATAATTTCCAGGGAAAATATAAGACGTAAAATATTAAATTATTTATAAATAAACATAAGGAAGGAACTGAAAATGAAAAAATCTTTGAAAAAGCCTTATTTATGGGGGTTGTTGGCGGTCATGCTGGCTGGTTTGCTGCTGGCTGGCGGCTGTGGTTCTGATAGAGGCGAGGGAATGGCCGCAGAACCTGGTATTGCCGTGGAGGTTACGGAGGCGGCAAAGGGTTCGATTGTTAACTCTACTGTGGTACGCGGCAACGTGGCTGCCACTGATGATGTTTATGTTATGCCCAAAGCGCAGGGTGTGGTGCGCGCTGTAAATGTTTCTGTGGGTGATTATGTGAGCAGGGGTCAGGTTATCTGTCAGCTGGATACGGTTGATTTGCAGACCTCGCTGGCTTTGGCGAAAAGCCAATATGATACGCTTAATACCTCCTATCAGGAGGCAGTGAAAAACCGCGACCGTTATGCCGCGCTTTATGCGGAGGGGGCTGTTTCTCTGGCGCAGTATGAGCAGGCGGAAACTACGGTTAAAACTATGAATTTGGAGGGCGCGCGGCTTCAGGTTCAGCAAATTCAGGACCAGATTAATAACTGCACGGTGCGTTCCACCATTAATGGCGTGGTGGCGGAGGTTAATGTAAACCCCGGCGATATGGCCGGCACCAGTTATGTGGCACGTGTGGTGGATATTGGCCAGGTTAAGCTGATTGCCAATGTTACGGAAACGGTTTTGGCCAGCTTCAGCCAGGGCATGGAAGTTCAGGTTAAGATTGATGCGGCTTCGGCCGAGCCTTTTATGGGCAAGGTAAGTTCCATGCCGGTGGCGGCTAATGCCACGATGACTTATCCGGTGGAAATTACGATTGATAACCCGGACCATACAATTATGGCCGGTATGTTTGCTGAGGTTAGCGTGGTGCGTGAACAATCGGCGGCAGAAAATTTGATTATACCCAAGACCGCGGTTAATAACGACGGTATGGTTTATGTGGTGGACGCGCAGAATATTGCGCATCAGCGTTCTGTGGAAACCGGGCTTGCTGATGATAATAATGTTGAGATTTTAAGCGGTCTGAATGAGGGCGATTTGGTTGTTATCGTGGGCGGTTATCTGCTTTCCGACGGCGCGGAGGTTCGCATTGTAACCAACGATATGACTGGCGGTGATACGGCTGGCACCGATAACACTGATAATGCCGAAGATGCTGAAAATGCTGAAAACGCGGCAGATGACGGTGAAAATAATGATGGCGCAAATGCTGATGCGCCCAAAGCCAACTAATTGGCAGCGGAGGATTATATAAATGAACATAATTAAAATGGCTGTTAAACGCAGAGTCACGGTGATGATGCTTTTTGTCTGCATTGTGATGCTGGGTCTGGTTTCGTTCGGCCGTCTGGGCATGGATTTGATGCCGGATATGGAAATACCGGTAGCCATGGTTATGACAACATATAGCGGTGCTGGCAGCGAAGAAGTGGAAACCATGATTACAGAAACCATTGAAACGGCGGTGGCCAGCGTGGAGGGCGTGCAGGATATTTATTCCATGTCTTCCACCGGCAGTTCCATGGTTATGGTGCAGTATGACTGGGGCACTGATTTGGATATTGCTGGTCTTAACCTGCGCGAGCGCGTGGCGATGGTGGAAAGTTATCTGCCGGACGGCGCGGATACGCCCATGGTTATGAAAATGAACATGAACCAGATGCCAATTTTGATGATGGCGATTAACAGCGACGCTGGTCTGGCTGATTTGAAGCAGACTATTGAAGATGATATTGTGCCGCAGCTGGAGCGCCAGAGCGGCGTGGCTTCTGTAATGGTGGGCGGCGGTTATGCTAATCAGGTTAACGTGACGGTTAACCCGATGGTTTTGGAAAATTATAATCTTTCCATGCAGGCCATTGTTGGCGCTATTCAGTCCAATAATATGAACATGGCGGCCGGTCAGGTTGTGGACGGCGGCAAGAATATGACAATCCGGCTGATGGGCAAATATACGGCCTTAAGCGATATTGAAAATGTTGACGTTACATTACCGACGGGCAGTCTGGTTAAGCTTAAAGATATTGCCACTGTGGAGTTGGTGCCGGAAAAGAACGATATTGACGTTTATCAGAATGGCAACGAGGCCATGTATATTGCTATCAGCAAGCAGAGCGACGCTAACACCGTTTCCACGGCTAATGCGGTGCTGGACGTTTGCCGCAAGCTGGAGCAGACTATGCCGGGCAATGTGACGTTTATGGTGGCTATGAACCAGGCCGAGATGATTGAAATGTCTATCAACAGTCTGGTAAGCAGCCTGCTGACCGGCGCGCTGCTGGCCGTGCTGGTGTTGTTCATCTTCCTGCGCAGTGTGCGCAGTACGTTGGTTATTGCAATTTCTATTCCAATTTCCCTGATTGCTACCTGTATGCTGATGTATTTCGGTGATATGACCTTTAACGTGCTGACCTTGGGCGGTATGGCCTTGGGCGCCGGCATGATGGTGGACAGTTCAATCGTTATTCTGGAAAATATTCAGCGCCTGCGTACGCAGGGTATGTCTGGCTTTGATGCGGCTGTTAAGGGCGCCAGCCAGATGCTGCTGGCGGTTATCTCCTCCACGCTGACTACGGTGGCGGTGTTCCTGCCGATTGGCTTTGCCGAGGGTATGTCTGCCGTTATGTTTAAGGATATGGCGCTGACGATTACTTTCGCCATGCTGGCCAGTCTGGTTTCAGCTATTTTGCTGGTGCCGATGCTCTGCTCCACGCTTTTGCGCCCGGAGGCCAGTTACAGCACCGAGGGTAAGGGTATTAAGCCGATGATTGGCAAAATGCAGAATGTGGTGGCCGGCTGGTTTGAAAAGTTAAATGAACTTTATCATAAGATATTGGTGGTGGCGCTGCGCAAACGCAAAACCACAGTGTTTGTAATCGTTGGTTTGCTGGTGCTGTCTTTTGTAATGCTGGCTATGGTTGGTTTTGAATTTATGCCGGCTACGGCCAGCAATCAGATGACGGTTAATGTCGTGCTGGAAGACGGTATGGCCAAGGAGGAAACCGCTAAAGTGGCGGCGCGCGCCGAGAATATTATTTATGAAGTTCTGGGCGACGATTTAACTAATAATATGATGCTGGTTGGTGGTCAGGCCGGCATGGGCGGCAGCGGCGAGAATGTGGCGCAGTTTATGCTGACGCTGAAAAAAGAGAGTGAGCGTAAATCTGATATTAATGAATTGGCTGATAAGCTGCGCAATCGGCTGGCGGACCTGGCCGGTGTGGAAATCAGCGTGAGCGTTGGCGATATGATGAGCATGAGCAGTTCCGGCAGTTCCGGCGCCAGTCTTAGCATTTATGGCGAGGATTTGGATACCCTGCGTGAACTGGGCAACCGGGTGGCGGCGATTATGGAAAGTATGCCGGCCGCGCGTGAGGTGGAAACCAGTCTGGACGACGCTCTGCCAGAACTTAATCTGGTGATTAACGCCAACAAGGCGGCGCAGCTGGG
>CANSKT010000009.1 GCA_947647555.1 uncultured Peptococcaceae bacterium
GCTTTATGGCCTGTAATTCTGCTCTGTCCATCAGCGCCCCCTATTTCGTCAGTCGCTTGAAAAAACTGCCCTGTTTTTTCGGCTTCGGCTCCTCAAAACAAACGGAGCAAATCTCGCCCTCCACCGCCAACTCCTCGTTTTCCAGCAGCAGCTGCGCAATATGCAGTTCATGCCCCTTGATTACCAACGGCCCCAGATTGGTGTCCAGATTAATCTCGTCCTTATCAAAATCCTCCACCCTAAGCACGCCCTGCATCTGCAAAAAATTGCCGTCCTTGATTAAAATACTGTTTTGCTTCTCATTATTGCCCCGGTTGTTGCTCATATTATATCACTCTGCCTTCTTTAGTTTTTTATGCCTGCTAATTTTATAATAATTATATGCAGGCGGCCGGGCTGTAATGAATATCAAGTGAAAAAATATCGTATTTATCAACCCCAGGCAGGTTTTGCCCCCAATGACAACGAATATTACAACCTAATAACAAGTATGCAGATTTTGGCCAGACCAAAACCATGGTGACCTTTAATGCGATTAAATTTTTTAGAAATTTTGCAGACCCACGCTGCGCGCTATCCGCTCATGCAGCCGCAGGATTATGCCAAACTACTCTATCAAAGCGAGTTTGGCCCTCGCCACCTGCTGACGACGCCTGATAATTTAGAACAGGAGTGGCAGGCGCTGCCAAACAGTTTATCCCTGCCTGATACGCAGCCAGAAATAATTGGCGGCGGTTTTTGTCGTTTCCATTTAAACAGCAATTATCCGCCGGCCGCTATATCGCTGCTTAACCAACTGTTTCAGTTAACCGCCAGCCAAAGTCAGGGCAATATTGCCGGCTTGCAGCAAAAAATTGAACAGCTGAAAAAACTGCCCCAGGCCGCTCATTTGCCTGATTTCCCAAACTGGCTGGCCAACTGGCAACAGCAGGGTTATCCGCCGGTACACCACAGCGCCATTTTTCGCCAGGCCTATAAGCCACATTATCGGGTGCTGCGCAGTGATTATGCCGGTTTTTTTCCGGCTCTTTGGGCCTGCACCCAGCTGGCGCAAACCGCGCCAAAGAATATTATTGCGGCGCTGGACGGCCGCTGCGGCAGTGGCAAAACCAGTCTGGCTCAATTAATCAGCCAGCTTTTGCCGGCCAGTCTGTGTCGGGTGATACACATGGACGATTTCTATTTGCCGGCCGAAAAACGCCCGGCCGACTGGTTGGAGCAGCCCGGCGGCAATCTGGATTTAGCGCGCCTGCAAACCGATGTTATCCAGCCGGCAAAAGCCGGAGCAACTATCACCTACCAGCCTTATGACTGCCAAACCGCCTCTTTACAGCCAGCGCGGCAACTGCCGCCGGCCAAACTAACCATTATTGAGGGCAGTTACGCCCTGCACCCAACGCTGGCTCCCAATTATGACCTGAAAATTTTTCTAACCGTCAGCCCAGCCGAGCAGGCTGAGCGTCTGCAAGCCAGAGAGGGCGAATATTTCCCCAACTTCGTCCGCCGCTGGATTCCGCTGGAAGAACAATACCTGCAAAAATGCAATGTCACCGCTAACGCCGACCTGATAA
Organism: uncultured Peptococcaceae bacterium; assembly: GCA_947647555.1. GTDB lineage: Bacteria > Bacillota > Dehalobacteriia > UBA4068 > UBA4997 > Avidehalobacter. The sequence continues at coordinate 1,572 of CANSKT010000009.1, forward strand.
TAAATACAGACCAGTTATTTTAACTGGTCTGTATTTATTATCTTAGACCATATCAACTTTTCATATTGCACCCAAACTTGCGGCAAAACCTGCGCCAAACTGTACTGCTCCACATTACTTTTAGCTTTAACCGCCAGTTCCTGCGCCAGCTGCGGCTGCTGCCAAAGTCGGCCAAGCTGTGCCGCGCAGGCCGCCGCATCACCGTAAGGATAAAGCAGACCGCAATCCGCCAGCAAGTCAGCATGCCCCTTAACGTCGCTGGCTACCACCGGCAAACCGGCATACATGGCTTCCATAATATTAAAAGGCAGTCCCTCGCTGCGGCTGCTGGAAACAGCCGCGTCCGCAGCCGCATACCAAAGCGGCATATTCGGCTGCTGACCGGGGAAAATTACCAGCGGCCGCTCCGAATTTGCCTGCATCAACCCCTGCTCCGCCGCCTGCCGCCGGCAATCTTCCAACAAAGCGCCATGACCGGGCAGCAACAGCACCAAACGACCGCCAACCGGCAGATTATGCGGCTCGGCGGCCAACCGGGACAGGGCTTGCAGCAATACATTTTGGCTTTTACGCCCTGAAAACTCCGCGGCATAAATCAGGACAAAATCTTCCGGGCGCAAACCCAACTCCGCGCGCAAACGCTGACCGTCCGCCGGCTGCACTGCCGCGAAACGGGCAAAATCAACCCCCACCCCGGGAATAAAATCAATCTGCCGCCCCAGCTGATAGCGCTGCGCCGCCGCCAAATCCCAGCGGTTCATTGTCAGCAGCAAATCCGTGCGCCCAGCCGTCATTTTCTCCGCGCCCAGCAGTAAACTGCGCTTGGCCGGAGAGGTCTGGTCATCAAAAAGATAACCATGCACCATATTTAAGACCAGCGGCCGTTTATGAATATTGGACGCTAAAGCCAAACGCGTAAAAAATGCCGCCAGCGAAGTATGCGTACTGATAAGCGCATACTGCTCGGCAGCAATTTTTTGGTGCAGAAGCTGAACAGCCTTAAAATTACCGGCCGCCAGCATTTTTTTCTCCAAAGGCAGGGCAAAAATCTGGTCTGCTTCAACAATCTGCGGCAGACTGGTCGCCGCCGAAGCACCGCAGGCCACATGCACCTGCCAACCCAGTTGCTTAAATTTGCGCAGATATGGCAGATGAAAATTGAGAATATGCGAAAAGGTTGAAGCCGTAAACAGCACCTTGGGCATGGCAAACCTCCATTTAAGCCTGCAATCAAGCTATAAGCTTAATTCAGTGCTTCATCATTCATAAATTTAGCCTTAAAAACGGTTATCCACAAAATCTTCAAATCAAACAGCAGCCGCCAATGCTCAATATAATAAATATCATACTCCACCCGGGCTTTAATTGAGGTATCCCCACGCAGGCCGTTAACCTGCGCCCAGCCGGTAATCCCGGGACGCACCTGATGCTTCACCATATAAAGCGGCACCTCGTCCTTGAACTGGTCGACATAAAACGGCACCTCCGGCCGCGGCCCAACCAGACTCATATCCCCTTTCAGAACATTAAAAAACTGGGGGAACTCGTCCAGCGAGCATTTACGCATGAAAGAGCCAAATTTGGTTTTGCGGTCGTCATGCTGGCTGCTCCAGCCGGTATCCTGCTGCTTATTAACACGCATGGAGCGGAATTTATACATATAAAACGGCTTTTTATTGCGCCCCACGCGCTGCTGTTTGAAAATAATCGGTCCCGGCGAGGATAAACGCACGCCCAGCGCGCAAAACAGCATAATCGGTGAAGTGCAGATTATCAGCAACAGTGAGCCGACAATATCAAAAGCGCGCTTGCAAAAGGCATTGCCCCAGTTATCCAGAGGTATGCGGCGGATATTTAACAGCGGAATACCATTTAAGTCATCAAATTCCGGATTGGAGGGCATGTAATCGGCGTAAAAGGGAATTATGGAAAGCTTGGTGCCGGTTTTTTCACAGGCAGCGATAATATGCGGCGTGCGCTGATAATCCACCATATCAATCGCCGATATAACCTCGTCTGGCCGCAAATCATTCAACAGATTTTCCAGCTTGTCATAATCGCCCAGATAAAGCAGGCCGGGCAGTGGCTTTGCTCCGGCAGGCGCCACATAACCCATGGCGGAATAGCCCAACTCCCGTTCGCGCTGAATGGCATCAAGATAGGTCTGCGCCATCTTACTGCTGCCTACAATCAGCACATGCTTCTGGTTATAACCAAGCTGCCGGTAACGACGCAGCAACCGGCGCAGCACAAAACGCTTGGCGCTTAACACCGCCAGCACCAGCAAATAGAAAATAGCCAGCGTCCAACGGGAATAATGCTCGTCATGCTGCACAAACAACACACTCAACAGCAACATAATATCCAGCGTGCTGGCGCGCAACAGCCGGGAAAACTCGTCCATAAGCGAGTTATTGCGAAAAGAACGATACAGACCAAAGGCCGCAAAGCTGAACAGAAACAGCGCCGTTATCAGAAAATCCAGCTTCAGGTACTCGCCCAGAGTGATATTAATAACACCGCCCGGCAACACATAAAAACGCAGCCAGAAAGCCAGCGGCAGCATGGCATAAACCAACAGTCCGTCGCTGACCACATTAACCTGATTAAGAAGTTTTTGATTTTCTTTAATCATATTCGCCCTCTAAGCCTGCCAGGCAACCAATCAGCCTGCCTGCCGCGCCACAAACTCCTGCGCAGCCGCGTCCAGCTGTATCTGACCCATGTTCTGCTCATTCCAGTTATTCATAATTTCCACAATGCGCGCCGAACCCTGGCGGAAAGATGTGGTATTCTGCTCAAAATTAATCAGCATGTTAAACACATTCTGCCAGGCCGAAGCGTCAGAGGAAACATAATTTACATATTTTTCCAGCATGGCAAAGGCTTCTTCCTGCCGGTTATTGCCAAAATAATACTCCGCCAGATAAAATGGTATGGTGTTGGAGTTCACCTTGGCCAGATGCTCGGCATACTTGTCCGCCTGCTTTTGAATATCCGCATTAATATTGGAAACCAGCGTGCTGCGCACATAAGAAAGTTCATAATCCGCCCACTCATATTTGTCGATAGCCGCCGCGGCCGACAGCGTTTCAAAAGTCGGCTTATTATCCACCATACGCGCCGCCGCCAGATTGCCGCCCAGCAGCACGATAAACAGCACCAGAAAAGCCGCCGCGCCAAACATGCAGCCGGTGCGCACTTTCAAAGACAACTCCGGCATTGGCAGAGTTTTATCACAGCAAAGGATAAGCAGCGCCAAAACGCCAAAGGCCATCGGCAGATAAGGATAAGATGAGAAAACAACCTCCGTAGCGGCATGGCCGGCCATAAACACCAGCGCCGCGCCCAGCGCCGGCACCAGTGGGTGAATTTCGCCCTCGCCGCGCCCCTTGCGCGTCATTAGCACAGAAACAGCCCCGACCAGCAGCATACCAGCAAACAGCACCAGACCGATTATACCGGTTTCCACCAAAGACTGAATATAATGATTGTGCGCGTATTTGGTTTCATAATAGAAACTCTGCACACTCTTAATGCCATTTTCATACGCGCCGATACCCAAACCAAAAATCGGACTGCGCTGCCAAAGCTTAATACCGTCATCGAAGAATACCAGACGCTGAATGGCGTTTTCATTGGCCCACAAGCCCTGTAAACGGTTCGCCATAAAGCCCGGCAACAGCGGATAACCCAGCGGAATATCATCGGAGCCGTTCTCCCCCTGATAAGTCAGGGAGTCCAAGGTCACAGAACCGCCATCTGCCGGCTGTGCCAGCGTGAAATAAACCACAGAACTGCCCTCCGGCACGTCAAACTGCGCGCCGTGCAATGCCCCACTATAAAGTACAGTACTGGTATGCATCATAGTTTCCTGCTGGTTCTGGCTTTCAATGGATACCTGTATTGCACTACTATCCATGCTGGCATATTCCAGCGTATAATGCCCCGGCTCCGGATAAGCCGCCCGGCGCAGACTCTCGCCCGGTTGCAGTGTAGCCGCGCCGTGCAGGTTATAAGCCAGCATGACAAAAACTACCAACAGCGTCAATGTGGCATACATTACCGCCTCCACCAGCCAGGCGCGACGGTTCAACACATCAGACAGCGGCCGGCCAACATAGTTATCCAGCACAAACAGCAGCGCCGGCCCCAACAAAGCCAATAGCAACGGCACAGGCCGCACGCTCTGCCAAGCGTCAAAAGAGGTCACCGAAACAATACCGGCGGCCAAAACAGTCAAAATCAGCGTTTCCAGCATTAATATCAACAGTGAGGCGCGTCTGGTTTTAACTTCCAAAAGCAGATATACCCAAAAGGCCAGCGCAATCATACCACTGGCGCCCATACTAAAGGCCAGCATAAAGCCCATGGCGTTCACAAACAGGCAGAATATATGCAGCGCTTTTTCACCCTTGCTGCCAGCCGACTGCACCAACCCCAAAGACATCAACACGCCAATGCCCACACAGCCGGCGAAGATATTCGGATTACCAAAAAGCGAAGTCATACGCACGCCAACTTCCAGACCGTCCAGTCCGGTATAATCCGGCGTAAAAGCGCCCAACAATGCCAACACAGCACCGCTGACCCAGCGTGTGGAAATCATATCAATGCTGACCAGCGCCATCAGCGCCGCCGCCATGGACAGCACCATAGCCAGCCGACGTCCCGGCTGCCAGCCGCGGCCGCGCGCCAAAGCCAGCATAATCAACAGCAGACAAAAGGAAATGATAACTTTCAGAAATTCATACAACGCAAATTTGCCGGATATGGCATAAAGCGTGGAGATACCGTCCAGCAACACCCAGGCCGCCACCAAACCCAACAGCGGCCCGACATGGTCACGCAGAACTCCCATACCAAAAAATACCGTGGCCACACCCACAATCAACAACAGCATTGCCATGCCCTTGACCGTGGCAACGGAACTTAAACAAACTGCCAGAAAGAACAAAACGGCCATTAAACCGGTCAGCAGCAGCTGACGCACCGACAGCGCTTCCGCGGCCATACCCTGCGCGCCGCTTGCAACCCCAGCAGGCGAACCAACGCCCCCCGGCATTTTATTAACGGCTGGTTCTCTGCTTTTCTTTTGCTTCACCATAAATCGTTTTCACCTCAATAAAATCTTTTCCCAGTAAAAAATTTTTTAACCTATTATTAAGCATAATTTTCTATATTAATTTAGTATAACATAAACCAATCGTAAAGGCAATAAAATTACCTTATTTTTCCCGAAAAGCACATAAAAAACCAACGCTCATTTTTAAGCGTTGGTTTGCCAAAAAATCAAATATTGCCGGCAACCTTAGCCAGCCGCCGCTGCCCGGCCTCCGCATATTTGCGTTTGGTCGCCATACCGCCGCGCAAATGGCGCTCTGCCTTGTTGTTCTCCAAAATCTCCTTGACCTGCCCTGCCACCACTTCATTAAGCAATGGCAGGCGTTCCGTTATGTCTTTATGTACCGTGCTTTTGCTAACCCCAAACACCCCAGCCGTCTGCCGCACTGTTGATTTGCTCTCAATTATATAATTGCTGATTTCCAACACTCTTTTTTGGATATACTCCTGCATAAAAAGGCCTCCCCACTTGTGCCACAAACTTTTGTAAAGTATATGACTCAAGCGGGGGATTATGCCAGCGAAAAAATTAAAACACTATGCAGCAATATAAACACTGCCATTTTTATCAACATAATATTCCGTTATTTTAGAATGTGCATACAGCGCCAAACGAACTGATTCACGCATATCAGATTCTTCGCCGTTATTTAATGAATCAACCAATGTATTTATTTGCTTTTCAATTCCATACTTTTTCTGCTTTTCCAGCGGCCATACTTTCAAATATTTAATATTGCCTTTAAGAGCAGCAAAACAAGTTAATATTCGTTTATCACATTTGTCAATATATGTTACTATATCCTTTTCAATAGCGCTTAAATATTCCTTATCCTGATTTTGTGCAAAAAATACTTCCATCATGCTACTCATAACAAAAAGCTGCTGTGATAATTTAAGGCAATCTTTAATTTGGAAACATTTTCTTGTTCTTGATTTCAATTTTTCAAAACTATCTATTTTTTTAGATATATTATATTCTAAATCATATATATAAAATTCCATATCTTTCATCGCAATTTTTCTGGATTGTTGCAGACTTGTTAATGTCGCAATTCTTTGCGGTTCATGCAACATAATAGAATTGTAATTTTCATAAGCATATCGCACAAAACTCATTTCAGCAATTAATTCTGCTTTTTTATCACCATACAAAAATTTCAAAATATCATCTAATTTCATATTTATCATCTGCATTTCTTTATTAATTTGTGCAAGAAAATACTGACCAGAAACAACTGACATAGCAGTGAACGCACCCATTATTACAGCCTGCGTCTGAAGCGAATAAAATGAGGCATGACCAACAATTTGCCCATTATCTCCTTTAATCATAGACCCCACCCCACCTTGCTTAAGTGAAGTCAGCGTATGCGGTAATCCCTCTGGGAATCTTACAATATATGAATTAGCCATAACCCCTGTCGCTACCGCAGGTAATACGCCTTGTGCTAATGCACTAAAATGTATTTTTTGTTCTGAACTCAATTTTAATTTAGTAAATCTACTTGAATTCTCAAAATCAATATCATTCTTAAATGGTTCAATTTCAAAACAAGCATCTGTTTTTAATGTTTGCAAAATTTCATTAACATTTTCATTCATTTTTTCACCTTCATGTCATTATTAACAAACTTGAAACAAACAGGTCGTCAACAAAATATAACAAAAAAATAGCTATTAATAAAACTTAGCTAGTCAATATAAAGCAATCTGCGGATTTTATCGGCTAACAGCAGTTTCCTTTTTTCATAAAAATCGCCAAAGTTACTTATTTCCAAAGAAATATCTTCAGGAATCATAGCTTGCTTATGAAATGCCAACTTTTGCTCCTCATTCATATCGTTATAATAATCAATTAACGACATACTATTTTTACTGCCATTACTCCGCCCCTCAAGCAGCTGTAAATTAGGCAGCCTATTTCTATTGCCCCTCCACCTTTTCCATTCTTCCATTGATACAGCCACAGGCTTGCTATCATCAAAACGCTCGTATGGATGCAGATGGTCTTGTTCATATTTGAAGTTTTGATTTAACCAATCAAGGCTAAGATAATACAATGCTTCTCCAGCTACTCTGCTGCCCTTTTCAGAATTAAGAATATCCTCTATCTTGCCATCAGTTACCCGAAGGTCAGAAATTTGTTCAAGCATATCAACGGTAATTTCATAATCATAATTATTGATATAACTCTTCATTTGTTGCAATTTACTCGTTGTTCCTGATTGAAAATATGTAAATAAAATTGCCCTCATCAAATAAGCTCTAATATCTTTAAGATTATTTAAATAATCTGATTATAATATATAAAATACAATATTGGTAAAAGTACATTCCAACTGCTTGCAAAACGACTCACTTCAATATGTATTTTCTTCAAAACAGCCTCCAAATTTTCCAAGGCAGTTTTGAATTCGTGCCAATTATTTTTCATTTCTTCTGCTACTTGCTTATTAATATTAGACTTAACAACATCACCATACAGCATAAGAGCAGCTCGAATTACAAAATCAGAACCAAACCCGGCATAAGCCCCCACGAGCAGCTTGCCAAATTCTGTTTTGGCGCTGGGCCAATATGCTTCCAGAATGGACATTGTTATTTCAGACTTTTTTAAGGACCTGCCACCACTATTAAAGCGCACGAACATTTCCAAAGCATCGCTATGATTCATATCATAAATTTCTGTATATCTTATCAATTTTTCAACAAATATCTTATTATAAAGTTTGTACAAAATGTTGCGGGCATACTCTTTGCTATCAGATGGAACATTAATAATGGCCGCCTCTATAGCCTTTTCCCGTGTGATTTCAGATTGAAATTCCGGCTTTAATATATTTCTTATCTCAAATTGAGTAGGACTCAGCCTGGCAACTTTTTCACTGAACTTTATATCATATTTTTTACTATTATACTCTTCCTCATCAACATCCAACCTATTTTTATTCAATTCAATCAACAGTTTCGTAAAAAACTCTTTGGAATTCTTTCTTCTGGCATATTTTTGCCGCATAAAAGAATCCCCAAAAAGAGATAGATAAAGCGAGGTTAATCTTTGCTGTCCATCAAGCACTGCCGTATTTGTAATCCTTATATCAATACTTGTCAGTTCATAATTTGTACTATCAGCTTGCTTCCGGCTATCAAATGTTACTTTTGCTAAAAAATTACAAAAATAAGTATCTCCTGATACATTATTTTCATTCGTAACTTTCTCCAATAATCTTATTACTTATAAACGCCAAACTTCCTTTTAAACCTAAATATCCCTTGTAAACGCCCAATCCACCTTAAGCTATTATATTAACAGCGTTATACCTCACCAGCTCAATAGTTGTCAACAACAGGCCCCGAGTTTGGCTATCAAAAAGTCGCACAAAGCTTATCGGCTTGTCAAATGGCGGCCGCTGCAAAACCGCCACGCTGTCAATATAACCATTTTGCTCAATATACTGGATAACTTTATGTACAAAGGCAATCTGCTGCTGGTTTAGGCTTTGGTCGCTAATAAAATCAGAAAACGCCTGCATTGCCGCCCCATGCTCCAGCTTGGCAATTTTGCGCACCAGCAAACCAAAAGGCGTATCGCCAAACTCTCGCTCATAATCCTCCCGGCTGCCCAATTCGCAGGTCAGCATACGCTCCAACTCAGTGTAATCAGCCTGGGTTAGCGGAATATTATGAGTCAGCTTATATATCGACAAAGCATCACTATGCTCATTTATATAACGATTAACCTTGGCCCGATAATCCGTAAAATCGTAAGCGGCTTCCAGCTGCCGTCCCTCCTGACGCTCAATAATCGGATCGGCTAATTTTGTTATAATTGCAGGCGCTATGCTGTTCTTTTCAAACAAAAACTTAATCAAACTGCGCAGCTTTCGGCGCACCTGTTCAAACTGCCAAACATCGCCAGTCTGCCAAAAGCTATCCTCCGCCAGCTCATTGATAACAGCAATTTCTGCCTGCACCTGCGGGATATTTGCCTTGCCTCGCAAAAGAGCGGCTATCTCTCGCAACTGTTTTTGGACATACCCCACAGTGGGTCGCTGTTCCATATACGTCAAAATCAGCCCATACATAAAATTGTCAAAACGCAGAGCGAATTCATCTTCATCTGCTATATGAACAAGCGGCGCAACATTGTGCAGCAGCTCGCTTTTTGCCGTTTCGCTTAGGCAGCTGAATATTTCCGCATTTTTATACTTGTCCACATATTGCCGTCGCTGTCGCACCTCAATCAAATCGTCGTTTAAGCCATTAATCTGCGCCCTGACAGACTGCACCACTTCCGCGCGCCATTGCTGATAATCCACGCCAGTGTAAGCCACATCCTGCAACTGCATTGCCAGCCGCACCTGCTTGCCAAAAATATTTTCCGAAAGCGTTTTGGCTTCCCTAGCCGCATAGCCCTCCTTATGCTGGCGAAAATAATCAAAATTGCCGCAGTAATCGAAAATCAAAAAACGCCGCTTGTCCGTATATTCACCGTCAATCTGATCCAAGCAGGTCAACCCCTGGCATAGGCGAGTGCCCCGGCCAATCATCTGCCAAAATTTAGTTTTAGAGCGTACCTTTTTGAAAAACACCAGGTTCACGCACTCCGGCACATCGATGCCGGTGTCCATCATATCCACCGAAACTATAATATGCGGCGCTTTTTCCGCCAACTTAAAATCATCAATAACCGTCTGGGCATAACTGTCGTCACATATCACACGCTGAGCAAAACTGCCCTTATATTGCGGATAAAGCTTGTTAAAGCGCTGCAATATGAATTCCGCATGCAACTTGTTCTGGGCAAATATGATAGTCTTGCCAATGCGTTCGCCACCGGCCACCTTTATGCCACGCTCCATTAAATCCTGAAGCACCTCGTCAACCGTAGTTTCATTGAAAACAAATTTGTTTAACAGTGCAGACGGGATAAAATCTGGCACGCTGTCATCCTCCGCAAAATCCGCCTCGTAGCGTTCCTTATCCGCCTCGGACAGCTCATCATACTTAATGCCCTCCTCCAAAAACTGCGTTTTTACCTCGTAATTATAGTAGGGCACCAGCACATGGTCCTGCTGAACCGCCGTTTCATAATCATAAGCATAGGTGGGCACGCCGTGCTCCATTTCAAAAAAGTCATACGTGTTGCGATCCACATCTGTTTTAGGCGTGGCGGTCAACCCAACCAGCAAAGCGTCAAAATACTCAAAAATCGCTCGATATTTCCTGAATATGCTGCGGTGGCTTTCATCAATAATTATCAAATCAAAATGAGCCGGGGTAAACAACGGTTGCCGGCCGTCCTCCTTTAGCCCCTCAATAGCATTTAATATGGTAGGATAAGTGGAGAAAACAATGCGGGCGTTGCTATCCGCCTTGTTTTGGCAAAGATTGCACAAAGACATGTGCGGTAGATAATTTTTGAAATCGTCCCTCGCCTGCTTCACCAAGGCCCGGCGGTCTGCCAGAAAAAGGATATTTGTCACATATTTACCCCGGCTCAGCACATCTGCCAAACTGGCCGCCGTTCTGGTTTTGCCGGTGCCGGTGGCCATAACCAGCAAATGCTTGCGAAACCCCTTTTCAATCTGGCCACAAACCGCCCGAACAGCCTCCTTTTGATAATATCGGTCGGTTATTTTATCATCAATAGCCACCGTCTGCAGATCCAGATGTTCTGCTCGGCGATTCATCAGCTTTTGCAAATCGTCCTTGCTAAAAATGCCGCTGACCTGCCTCTGCGGACTGCTCAAATCGTCCCAAAAGTAAGTTTCATAGCCATTGGTGGTAAACAGTATTGGCCGCCGCCCAAATTTGCGCTCTAAACAATCTGCATACAAAACCGCCTGCTTGCGCCCAGTGTTGGGATCCTTGCTGGTGCGTTTTGCCTCCACCACCGCCAGCGGCAGACCGTCCTTGCCAAACAGCACATAATCCACATAGCCCTTTTGGCCTGCAACCCCGGCCATACCCTCCACCAAATATTCCTGCTGCACATCGGCGTCCACGCCAATCAAACGCCAGCCCATTTCCTGCAAATCAATGTCAATATACCTTTTGCGCGTTTCAAACTCAGTTTCAGCCGCCACCGCAAAATGCCGCTGCTGTATATGCTGCTCCTTGGCTGCTGTGTACTGCTCCGCCATTGCCGCAATCTGGCTGCGCAGTTCCTCAATTTCTGCTTCCTTTTCCTCTAGCAGGCTGGCCTGCTCCCGAATTTTTTTGCTATCCACCGCCAGCTTTTCCGTCGGCAAAAGTTCCTCGGCAAATTGCCGCTCTATGTAATCCTGCCCATAGCAGTAATCTATCCACTGCACAAACTCAAACAAACCGCGCAAAGCCGCCAGCGCGTCGCCAGCCTGCACAACAACCCCAGTATGCACTGCCGAATTGCCCAACTTAACAATAAATCGCAGCTTACACCAAGTGCGGTTATCCAAGGCATAGCGAAAAGACGGCTCGTGCAGCAGGGATTGCAAATTATCCTTGTAGGGCATTTGCATTGTGTTATCCGCCGCATAAACCCATTTAATTGCTAATTCCAGGGCTTTGCGGCAGCCGACTGCGCACAGTGCCGGAGCAGTGGCGTAGATTTTTTCGGCTTCCTTGCAGGCATTGGCGAAAAGGGTGTATTCTGGTTTAGTTTGGAGGAAAGAGAAGTTAGTCATTAATATCAATCCTTACTATTCTTCATTTTCAATTTCTTCTTTTACTTTTTGAGCACTTTCGGATAAATGCTTTTGGCCATTTAAAAGTTTTTTATAAAAACTTTTTACATCTAAATCAGTCAAAATATATAGAATCTGGCTATTATTAATTGCTATATTAAATAATGTTTCTTTTTCGTCATTTGTCCAATTATTTATTTTTTGTAAATCACTAATCACAGAATGTGTACTCGCAAAACTACGACTATTTTCTAAAGCAATCATTAAATCAATTTTTTTTAGCTCTTCCTCATTACTTTGCTTATCAGCCATAATTAGTTCATTCTGATTATCATAATGTAAATTCTCCAATTTTTCGTTTAATGCCGTTCTATTAATAATATATTTAACCAAATTATCTAATTCTGTTCCTTCAGAATAATTTGCTGACGCAAAGTATTTTATTCTTGCATCTCTCATCATTTTGTAAACTTTGGTTTTATCCATAGTATCTGGATTATAAACACCAATAGAATAACCGCCATATGTATTAACAAGTTTCATACAAGGAATATCAGTATCACTATCACCAATATAAATTATATTACGAAATGGCACCCTAATTTCCTCTGGTGAAAACGATTCGTTTACCATTGGGTCATTAATATCCAAAACACCCTTTTCAATTCTAAACAAAAACTGCGTTTTATTTGTATAATTAACAACTTGAGCCGGCCAAACTGCTACACCTTTATCGTTATAATAAAATGAACTTGCATAAACTTTTTCAAAAGCACCGACTTTGGCAACACTAGTTCCGTCAATCATTTCTTTAAGACCTGAAGAGATAATATAGTGTTCAACAATTACACCATTGTCTTTGCCATATTTACGTATTCTTTCAAACCATTCTTCTACACCCGGAAATAACTGAATATTTGAACCATATTCAGCTAATTTTTCTTTAGTAAAAACAACTTTACCCTCTGACTCTTGTTTCATCATATACATATAGGCAAGATTTTGATCCATATCATTACCAGACGCAATCGCATTTGATTGTTTCCAGAAATCGGAAACATCATATCCAACTGATTGGATATACCCCTGCGCTTGCATATCATCAGGTGATAAAGTTTTATCAAAATCATAGCAAATTGCAACTACTGGTTTATCTTCTTTCTGCTTCCTTATATATTGTTTTTCAGCCATAAAATCACCTCACCCAAAATATTCCTGCATTAAAGATTTTTTTAGTGTTTCCAGTTTTTCAAGACTTTGTTTAACTATCAATTTTTGTTTCTCAACTTGCTCAACAAAATCAGCAAATTGTTGCTGTTCTTCAAACATTGGTAACAAAATTGGTAATCTTTTAAGTTGTTTCATGTTTATGCTTGCTATACCAGTAGTTTGTTTTGCACAATCTAAAAAGTATAGCTTAGCTTTTGAATGTTGCAAATATTCTTCTAAATATTGTGGGAAAATCCTTTTTTTATCAACACGAACTCTAAAAATATGATTCTGATGTATGCAATTAAATGGTGGCATATCTATAATTGCTCCACGTCCCAACTTATCTGGGTCACCTCCCTCTGTCATAAGAATATCAAATGGTTGCAATCTATATTGGTCTATTTCTGCCTTAGTTGCTTCTATTGTTTTAATATTCGTCCAATCAATATATCCGGCCTTTACATTTGAAACTGCCATATAAGGCACCTCAAAAAGTTCTACATTATTAGTTTTACGTCCCTTAGTAATACCAGAAATAATATCAGCAAGTTCGTCAAGTGATACATTTATTAAACATTTAGGATTTAAAACCGGGTCCCCAAACATCTCCACAAACCTTGCTTTCACCAGCTCGTCCAGTTTAGCAAGCTGCTTTTTGCGCAAAGCAATCAAATCGCTAACCTTGTCCAAAACAGCGGCAATATGGCGTTGCTCATTCAAATCAATAAGATTTATTTCTTCTTTTTTATAATCTCTAAAATATATATGAGGAATAGTAGCTCCTGTATAGTATTTAGCCAAATTCATATATTCCATTGCATAGGCCAAATAACTAATATCAACTTTTTCATTTGGCAAAATATATTGCATTGTGCCAATAACAGAAGATTTTGCAGGCAATTTCATAATACGCCCTATACCTGCACCATCTTTAACAACCGCAATATAGGGCTTCTCTTGTTGATAAAAGTCTACATTTGAAATAAAACCGGCTGCACCATATATTGGATAATCACCAGTGCAATTTTCTAAATCCTTTTGAGCAATACCTGATGTTCCCTTATCGCAAACATCTCCCAATTTCACTTTCACAATTATTCCCCTCCCCCTTTCAAATACTTTTCCATAGCCCTATCAAATTCGGAAATATATTTTTCGTCCTGACGTTTACGAAATTCATTGTAAATTTCACTAACTTTTTTTGTAGCCATATCGTGCGAAATCATTCCCTTACCGCTTAAAACCTTACGCCGATTATTGGTCAAAAATCGGTCGGTTTCCGCCAGCCAATCCTGCATACTCATAGCAACCTCATCTTCAGCCATAAGTTCAGCATAATCTATAAACATTGTCACCAGTCTGTTCAATCTGGATATTTCCTTTTCGTTCAAATAATTTTTGGCAATCAAAACATCACTTTTCAAAATCTTGCCATTAGGCGCACCTTTCCAGGTCGTCAACCCCATAGTAGGACTATCAACATCTGCTCGCTCATTTAAAATCTCCGCTGCTGTTTTGCCAGTAACCGCAAAATGCAGCTTGTTTTGGACAAAAGCATAAAATTTCTTAGTTGTTTCACTGTTTTTATCATAATCATAACTACATTGTTCAAATATATCAGCAATTTTTTGGTAGGCTCGCCTTTCACTAGCTCTAATTTCCCGAATACGCTCAAGTAATTCATCAAAATAATCCCGGCCAAAACTGCGCCCCTTTTTCATCATTTCATCATTAATGACAAATCCCTTAGTGATATATTCTTTGAGCATTTTAGTCGCCCATTGCCTAAATCGAGTTGCCTCCTTGGAGTTCACCCGATACCCAACCGCAATAATCGCATCCAAATTATAGAAATCAACCTTGCGCTTAACCTGCCTGCTTCCCTCCTGGCGAACTATCGAGAATTCCTCGACAGTTGCTTGACGTTCCAACTCATTATCGTTATATATGTTTTTTAGATGTAAAGAAATATTATCAACACTGCACCCAAACAACTCAGCCATTGAACGCTGCGTGAGCCAAAATGTTTCATCCTTAAAATAAACCTCAACATAAACCCGATTATCATCGTAATTATAAAGTAAAATTTTAGCAGTTTCAGCAAGCAAATCATCCATCACAGCATTTCCTCCAACTCCGCCAGCCCCTTGCTAATCTCCATTTCCAGCGCGTTTAAGTCGGCCAAAAGCTCACTGGTTGGCGGATATTCCACCGGCACATACTCAACCTCTTTATACTTATTAATCGACAAATCATAATCATTATCGGCAATATCCTGCTTCGGCACCAAAAAGCTTTGCTCGGTGCGTTGCCGCTCCTGTTCCTGCTCAAGATTATGGAATCGCTGAATAATATCGGGAATATCATTGTCAGCAATCTCGCTACGCTTATCGTCCAGACTAAAGCCGTCCGCCTGCATATCATAGAACCAAACCTTGTCCGTGCCGCCTGCCCCGGTTTTGGTAAACACCAGAACCGCCGTGGAAACCCCAGCATAAGGCTTGAACACCCCAGAGGGCATAGAGATAACCGCCCGCAGCTGATGATTTTCCACCAACTCCTTGCGCAAAGCCTTGTGCGCCTTGGAAGAGCCAAAAAGCACGCCGTCCGGCACAATGCAGGCGCAGCGGCCGCCCTTTTGCAGCATACGCAAAAACAAAGCCACAAAAAGCAACTCGGTTTTTTTGGTGTTGGTAACCGCTTTCAAATTGTCGTTAATACTTTCCGCGTCCACCGTACCCTTAAACGGCGGATTAGCCAGGCAAACGGTGAATTTATCGCTGATAGCGTTTTGCTTGGAAACGCTGTCCAGATAATCAACCTCAGGCGTGTCAATAGAATGAAGCATTAGGTTCATAGCTGAAATGCGCAGCATAGTCCGGTCCGTATCAAAACCGGTAAACGCCGGGCCAGCAAAATGCGCCCACTGCTCCGCCGTCATAGTTGGCTCAAAATTTTGCCGGATATACTCCGCCGCCGAAACCAGAAATCCGGCCGTGCCACAGGCAGGGTCGCAAATCACATCATCAGGCGTGGGCCGCAGCAAAGCCACCATCATCTCCCGGATATGCTTTGGCGTGCGGAACTGCCCATTCTGTCCGGCCGTGGCCAGCTTGCTCAGCATATACTCATACAAATCACCCTGCATATCCAATCCGGTAAGGTCGTGCTCGTATAAATCATCAAGCCCGGTAATAATCTTCTGCAAAACCTGCGGCGTAGGTATCAAAAACATAGCGTCGCTCATATACCTAGCAAAAGCAGTATCAGTCGCCGAATCATCAGGTGTTTGCGGCTCAATCATCTCACCCTGCGCAGTAAAATCCGGTAAACAACCATTTTTCATATTTTTAATAGCCAGAAAAACCCTTTGAGAAATCACAGCGTAAATATCCCGCGGGTCATTATTTTTGAATTTGCTCCAGCGCATAGCCTGCCCCTGTGCAGACTGGGGAAAAATCTTCGCCAGCTTCTCACCTGACGAATGCTCTAATTCCTCAGTTTCCAGCTCCTTTTCGTCTAAGGAACGGATAAACATCAAATATGTAAGTTGCTCAATAACCGTCAGCGGATTTGTAACACCGCCCGCCCATATATCCGTCCAAATTTTATCTATCTTATTTTTTATCGCTCCAGTAATCAATGCCAACACTCCCAATTATAATATTACACATTAATTATACTATATTGCGATATAAAATACAATTATTTCCCAATATTGATTTCAGCCGCTGGGAGATGTATAATTAGGTAATAATAACTGCAAAGCAGAGGTGGAATTTATGAAAGGTTCTGCAACAAAAATGACTGGGTTTATGGAAGGCGCCGACAAGCGTTTTGTAATTCCTGTCTATCAGAGAAAATATGATTGGAAAAATGATAACTGTAGCCAATTATACGAAGATTTGAAGAAGATTATCATTGATGAAAGAGATAGTCACTTTTTTGGCAGCATTGTGTCCGCCGTCGTGCCTAACGGCAGTAAAATCGAATATCACATTATTGACGGACAGCAACGCCTTACCACCATTTCATTATTACTCCTGGCTATTCGCAATCAGATTGCCAGCGGCAAGGTGAGCACATCTGAGGAAAAGTTGGACGAACAAATCAGCCAGCGTTTCCTGATTTCTCCGTGGGCCAGCGAGGATGACAGAATCAAGCTGCGCCCCGTAAAGAGCGACCGCCACGCCCTGGCTAAGCTGTTTGAGAATGAGGAGGACTTTGAGCCGAACTCCAACCTCACTATCAATTACCAATATTTTTGTGATATGCTTATAAAGGAGGAAATCCCGGTTGCGGATTTATACGCGGCCATCGGAAAACTCGAAATTATCAGCATAACTTTAGAACAAGGCGACAACGCGCAGTTGATTTTCGAGAGTCTGAACTCCACCGGCCTGGCGCTCACCGAGGGCGACAAAATCCGCAACTATGTATTGATGGGTATGCCCACCCAAGACCAAACCAAATATTACGATACCTATTGGGCCAAAATTGAAAAATGCACCAATAACGATGTAAGCGGCTTTGTCAGAGATTACCTCAGTATCAAACAACACATCACTCCAACGCTGAGCAAAATCTACAACTCTTTCAAAGATTATGCAAAAACTTCAGAGTTACCTATTGACGCTCTCCTGGCCGATTTGCTTCGCTATGCCAGACTGTTTGAGAAGCTCCTTGTCTGTAAAAGCGGCTTGAAATCACAGGCCTTAGACGATTGTCTATATCGTTTCAGCCGACTGGACATCAGCGTTACCCACCCCTTTTTGTTGGAAGTGCTACGGCTTAATCAAGACGGCAAGCTGTCTGTTGACGAGGTTCTGTCTATCTTCCTGATTACGGAAAACTATCTTTTCCGCCGAAATATCTGTGAAGTACCGCCAAACTCGCTCAATAAGATTTTTGTGAATCTAAATCGAGAAATTTTGCGTTACGACAACACCGCGGACAATTATGTCAAAAAGTTTATTTATGCGCTGCTATCTAAAAAGGATAGCGGCCGCTTCCCCGACGACGCTGAATTCACCAAGGCGCTGACAACAAAGCAGGTTTATCAAATGCGCGGCAGATACAAAGTCTATCTATTTGAACGATTTGAAAATTACGGTACAATCGAAACCAAAGACGTTTATACCCATTTGGATAACAATATCTATACGATTGAACATATTATGCCCCAACATCTGAATCCGGCCTGGCTGGAAACCTTAGGAACAAATGCTGCCGAAATTCACGCCACCTGGTTACACCGCCTGGCAAACCTAACGTTGACCGGCTATAACCCAGCTTTAAGCAACAACACATTTTCTGAGAAAAGAGACGCCAAAGAGGGCGGCTACAAAGCCAGTGGACTGAAAATGAACCAAAAGATAGCCGCCAAACAATCCTGGGGCCTGCCGGAATTGGAAGAACGCAACCAGGAAATGATGGCACTAGCTACTGAAATTTGGTCTTATCCGAAAACTGATTTTAAACCGATAGAAAAAGAATTTGATTCTTGTACACTTGATGATGAAAATACAGAGCTAACTGGCCGCGACATCGTAAAATACAGTTATCAAAATACAGAGCAGCCAGTATACAGTTGGACGGATATGTTTGAGCACATCATCAAATTTCTTCATCAAAAGGACAAGTCGGTGCTTACCGGTGTTGTATACGGTAATTCGGAGCTAGCCTCTCACATCAGCAATGAGTCCAACAAACTGCGTAGTGCAATGAAAATCGACGAAAATATCTACATTGAAAAGAATACCACTACTGCGCGGAAAATATCCCTGCTGCGCCGAATCTTTGCCTTGTTTGGTGCTGAACCAACAGATTTAGTGTTCTATTTGAAAGATGAAGAAACTAATAAAAATACAAACGCCAGTTATCATAAAATCTAAAAGAAATATAATGAATGAACAATAAAAATTGCCCATTATAAATTGCCAACTTATTTATACACAAAAAAGCGCTTATCCCTCAACCCAAAGAATAAGCGCTTATTATCATTCCATATCAATATACTCAAGCTGCGCCAACTGTTCACGCCTACCATAAACCACAGCGACAATATTAACTTGGCTATGTTCTTCATCAATCCAATAATACATCAAAAAATTTTTTATCACCATTTGGCGCAACCCCTGACTGCGCCATTTTTCTTCCTGCATAAGAGGATGCCTTGCTGGCATTGCGGCCAATGAAATGGCGGCACTTTTCATCGCCAACAAAAGATTTTTAGCTGCCATTGGAGCATAAATTTCATCGGCAATATAACGCTTAATTTCTGTCATTTGTTCATAGGCATATTTTGTGATATGCACTTTATATTCTTTCGCCATAAAATTATAACCCCTGCAACAATCTATCAAAAGCAGCCTCGGCAGGAATTGTTTCACCAGCTTTGGCCTGCTCCAAGCTAGTTTGCAGCATTTTATCAAATTCAGTATCCGCAATCATATCACGAGTTTTAATCGCCGCTGACGCTGTTGGCAGTTCCACAGCAAAGGGAATACCCTGCCGCAAAATAACTTGCCGATACGCCATATTAACAAAAGTAGAAGTAGATACGCCAAGGCTTGCCAGAATAGCCTCGGCCTGCGCCTTAATATCCGGCTCCACACGCACGCTTACATTTGCACTTCTTCCAGACATCACAAAACCACCTTTCTTTTTATTATATTATACCAATTTGTATCGCAAAATGCAACACTTTATTCAAGACAAAAGCATCCTCAATAATTATTTACCCAACAAATCGGCATGGCTTCCAGTTGCCGTAGCCGAGATAATTAAAATATCATCATAAATTTGATACATTAACAACCAGTCTGGCTCAATATGACACTCCCTGAAATCGCTCAAGTTTCCCGAAAGCTGATGGTCTTTATACTTTGCAGGTAAAGGATTGCCCTCCGCCAGCAAAGCTAAAACCTTAATCAGCTTATTCATATCCTTGCCACGCTTTTGCATTAGCTTAGCGTCTTTCTTCATACGATTAGTATAAACAATTTTATACATCCGCCGTCAATCCTCCAGCATTGAAACCACCGCAGCCTCGGCGCTGTCAAAAGGCCCATGCAGATTGAGGCGATAACGGGTGTCATAAATTGCTTCAGCCAAAGAATCGGTTTTATGCTGAACAGAAAAAGGTATACCAGCGTGTTCAATAGCCGCATTCAAAAAAATGCGTATTGCGGTTGAGGTATCCAGCCCCAAACCAGCAAACAAAGCGTCTGCCTCTTTCTTCAAATTATCATCAACTCTAATTTGTAATGTTGCCATACAAATGCACCTCCGTTGCTATTGTAATATTATTATACTATATTATAAATGATTTTGCAATGCTTTATACACAAAAAAGCGCCTACTCTCCAGCCGGTGGTAAGCGTCCTTTTCATTCATTTAACAATCCAGAAAAATCGTTCTATAATATTACATCTATATGTACCGTACTTTTACTAACCCCAAACACCCCGGCCGTCTGCCGCACTGTTGATTTGCTCTCAATTATATAATTGCTGATTTCCAACACTCTTTTTTGGATATACTCCTGCATAAAAAGGCCTCCCCACTTGTGCCACAAACTTTTGTAAAGTATATGACCCAAGTGGGGGATTATGCCAAAGAAAAAACCAAACAGATTTATACACAAAAAGCGCCTACTCCAAAATAAAGGATAAGCGCTCTTTCATTTTATCTCCCAAACAAAATGCTCTATAATATTATCCCTATATGTACCCACACTTTTGCTAATAAAAAAACCCCAGTAGCCGCTGGAGGTTTTCGTTTTGCTTTTTTTTGAAAAAAATGTCTTTGCTCATTTCTTTCCAATATGATTATAACACCCCAAAAGGATTTTGTCAACACTCACCAACTTAAATTTTCTTTTATCTTAAATATTTTTTAAAATAGGTTACAAAAAAATGCCATTTTCCAACGGAATGGCAGTACCCTGACGCTTCGCTAAAAAATCCACCTTTTATATTTTTTTTGCATAATCCAATTTTTCAAGCTAAAAAGCCTATAATGTTTTATCAGGAACATACTCGGCTATATCAGATAATTCACAATCCAAAATTTCGCATAGTTTATTTAATGTATGAGTCGTAACCGGTTCATTACGCTGAAGCCGTTGAACAGTTGCATGGCTCATTTCATGTTTAACTCGTAAGGTATATGTTGTAACTTTCTTCTGTTTCATTGTTTCCCATAATGGTGTATAATCAATAATAGCAATCACCCCTAATTTACAAACCAATGAAAACATGTGTATTGGCCGGTCAACAAACACAAAACCTTTTTATGAAAATAAAAAGGTTTTGTGTTTGACACTAATAATAATTAGCTTTCCTTATCGGGTACATATTCCATTATATCTTCAACCCGGCAATTCAATATACAACACAAATTATTTATTGTTACTGTCTTTATAACCATATTATGACGCAATCTATGTAGTTGAGCTTTATCAACACCATAATCCTGTATAAGATTATACTGGCTAATGCCTTTCTGTTTCATTGTTTCCCAAAGCCTATCAAACTTTATCATATTTATTCTCTACCTGCACCTCAATCATATAAACCAATTCACTTGGGCGCATATTCAATGCTTGAGAAATTCTCCAAATTGTTTCAAAATTAGCTTGCTTACTACCATTCTCTATCATAGTTAAATGAGTACGTGACATTCCAGCTAATCCACTTAAAACCTCTTGAGATATATTTCTTGATTTTCTTATTTCACGTATGGTTTGCCCAACTGCTTCATTATTAAATTGCACTATATCACCTCAAATAATTTCTACATAAAATATTTTATGAAAAATATAGTCTGCGAGGATAGACAAAGCGAATTTATTTTGTTATAATATACTTAATATGTTTTATCAGGAATATACTCCGCTATATCTTCTAACTTACAATCTAAAGCAGCACATAATTTATCTAGTGTTTTAGTTTCAACATTGTCATTAGCTCTTAATCGACGAACTGTTTTACTATCAATACCACATTTTTCTCTTAACCAATATGTTGATACTTCTTTTTCGAGCATTTTTTCCCATAACTTGTTAAATACGATCATGATATTCCCTTTTTTATATTGTTAAAAGATAAAGGATTATAAAAATGAAAACATATACATTTGCTGGTCATCGCTCGCAAAACTTTTCATGGAGATAATTTATAATAATATGATGCGTGTATACACCATAAGCAATTAGAAAAAACTGATTTTATTTTTTCGCTTCTTTAATCTTTTGTAGTTCAACATATTCAATAACTGATTTACGCCCATGCTCACTTAATGAAAGTATATCCTGTAACAATTTAGAACTAGAACATTCACGAGTAACATACACCAAATCCAGCGATTGTTTTTCATCAAAAACAGAACGACCAATTAAATAGTCAGCAGAAACATCATAGTATTTCGCCAATTTTATAAAATCATATTCCCCTGTTTCATATTTAGAATAATGCTGCTGTGAAATACCTAAAACTGATGCTATTTCGCTTTGTGAATAATCATTATCTTCTCGCAATTCTCGAAATAACTCTATCACAGTTTTCACAGCATTTACCTCTCTTTACAGGAAAGTTTAACATACATATATTAGTATGTATCATTTTTACTTATTTAATCGCTTTTTATACATATAATTATATGTATAGATTTAATGAAAGAAGAAAAAAATGAAAACATGTGCATTTGCCGGTCACCAAACACAAAACTTTTTTATGAAAATAAGATAAAACAAACAAAAACTGATTAGAAGTAAAAAAGCTGTTGGCAAACTAAATTAGTAAAGCTGACCTACCATACTTTTGGCAGTCAGCTTTTATTTTATAAATCGAACAATATCATTAGGAGTACAATCAATAATATTACAAAGTTTTTCTAACGTAAGTAATGTTATATTCTTATTTTTTCTTAGAGCATCAAGCGTCTTATTATCTATACCGGCTTTTATCAGCTTATATTGACTTATATTCTTTTTACTCATTGTATCCCACAATGGACTATAATCAATAATAGCAACCACCTCTAATTTACAAAGCCTATGTAAATTATAAGGTGTTTTTTCTTAAATTAATATTGTGAATATATCCACAATATATTATAATAGCAATAGCCTATACATTATTCTAAATAAAGGAGAAAAATGACAACATGTGTATTTGTCGGTCACCAAACACAAAATCTTTTTATGAAAATAAAAAAGATATCAGCAAACCAAGTTACTACACCAGGATTTTTACTCTTTATCTACCGCCAAGGCTTCTAATAACTTATTCATAATTTCTTTTACAACTCTGTATTTTCTTGGTGATAAACGAGATAATCTAATTGCTAATAATTGAATTTCAGTCTCACGTTCCTGCTTTTTAATTATTTCGGGTTGACCAAATATTAAAAAATCAACAGGAATAGATAAATTTTCACTAATTTGTTTGAGAGTACTTATTGATACGCCAACAGCTCCACGTTCCATAGCTGAAACATGTTTAACACCTCGCCCCATCATTTCAGCAAGCGTTTCTTGTGTTAAACCGGCGGCATCACGATAATATCTGATATTTTGTCCAATCTCAATATTTATTGATTTCTTTTCTTTCACAATAACACCACCTTATATTATTATTTTAACTAATAGTGTTATTGACTATAACCATTTATATTTGTTATAATATATAACAAATATAATATTACCAAAGATGCAATATTGTAAATTTAGCAAATGGAGATTATGTTTAATAAAACATGTGCTTTCACAGGTCACCGACCACAAAACTTTTCATGGAAATATGGTGAAACAGCGCCAGAGTGTATTCTGCTGAAAAATATCATAAATTAGCAAATATCCATACTGACCGATAACGGCTATACCGATTTCCTCTCCGGTATGGCGCTTGGCGTTGATACCTGGGCGTCAGAAATCGTCCTGAATTTGCGCAAAAAAATTCCTACCCTGAAACTCCATTATATTCTGCCCTGCAAAAATCAGACGGAAATGATGGACAGAATGGCCGCCTATATAGCCACAGCCACCGATAGCGAATATGATAAAATTGCGCAGAAGATAAGACATGATTTTATTTTTTTCATTGGGACGAAAGCGCCAGAGAGATTGTGCAATTTTTGCCCAACACCGCCAGAAAATGCCCAACATGCCGGAGCGATTATTCAGAGCAGGCATACATTATAGCTAACAATAACGGCGAATTTTATGCTCTGGATTTAGAAGATAAATTCAGTGATATGTTGGGTACACATGCCTCACTTACTTCTGCTGGCTATGAAGAAATCAGCAAAAGTACTTTATATATTACACATAATCTGTTTGACGGCAGCTGTCAGACCTTTTTACATCAGGGCGAGGAGATTTTAAGCGTTCAGCGCATGAAAAAGGTTTTTTGTGATGAGTGTATCGAGAAGATACTTTCCACGCTTGACGGTCAGTATATAACAACTTTTTCGATTTTCATACCGCAGGAGCAAAAATTTTATTCTATCAATAATGAACTGAATATCCAAATTGATGATTACACTTTAACCGCCAGATTAGAATACGAAAATGCTTATATTGACTATTGCCTGTAAACAACAGAACGCCGCCGTTTTCAAAAAAACGACGGCGTTTTGTCAGGTTTTACATACCCGGCCCAATTAAACTTTTAATCTCACCACAGGCGATTTTAGTACCAGAATTGCCAGATGGTTGTGTAGTAAAATCATCAGGGTGGTCATGAATGATAACCGTTCGCCCAACAATCTCATCAACGCTGAAGCGATTGGTCAAAAACGCCGAAATCGCCAGTCCCTTGTTACCAAACAGCGGCGGCAAATCACCGGCATGATACGGGTGCGCACAATTCGCCAAATCAAAATGCTGCATAGCGTCAGCAAAAGGGTCTTTCATATTGCCCTCGCAGTCCGTTCCCTGATGTATATGAAAGCCAAAAATCCCCTCGTAACATGGACGCTGAACATCAGGCAGTCCGCATATCTCGGCAAACACAATCACACCCTCATAGGTTTGATAAAACAGCACCGTCCCCAGAACATCAGGGTATTTTTCGCTGCCCCTGATAACAGCCGCCGCCTGCGCCCGGCTGCATAAAATTGACGATAAATGCAAATCGGAATGGCTGCAATAAACCTGCTTTGTCATATAAAAACGCTCCCTTACAATTAACGCTTAATATACCAGAATATGCAGCTTTATATTAACAGGTTACCGCTTCAGCGCTCAACCATTGAATGGTAATTTAACAGCCAACAGAACAAGAACCGCCAGAAAACAGATATTTCCCAGCGTAAACAATGCAATATATTTACTTTTACTCTGCGGAATTTCCTTAGCCACCTGCTTATAAGAAATTAAACTTGCCATGGAGGCAATCAGGGTACCAAGCCCACCAAGGTTTGTGCCGATAATAAGGCCGGCAAAATTCTCCGTAAAACCGGACAAAAGCAGCGCCGCCGGCACATTACTAATAATCTGGCTGGCAATTATAGCGGTATAAATTTCCCGGCCGGCAATAATATTCTGCAAAAACTCACAAAAAACAGGAATATTGCCAACATTACCAATAAAAATAAAAAATCCGGCAAATGTAAAAAGCAACGAATAATCAACCTGTTTAAATACCTGCCTGTCAGTTACAAATATAACAATGCAGACAATCGCCAAAACCAGCAGCCAGGGCAGAATATGCCCCACCGTCAGCAAACAAAGCGAAAATAACGCCAGATAAACTATTAATGGATACATGATTTCTTTCTGACGCAAAGTATTATCAGTAGTCGAATTATGTCTAAATCGCAGCGACAGCGCGCCAATTTTACCCAGCAGCATACTGCAAGCCAATAGCATAACAAATGCCAAAAGCGCATAAGGTAACATCAATAGCATAAATTTGCTAACAGAAAGGCCGGCTTTACCGTAAAGATACAAATTTTGCGGATTACCTATGGGCGTCAGCATACTGCCAAGATTGGCCGCAATCGTCTGCATCACAACCACCGGCATCAGCAGGCGTTTTCTGAGTTTTGTCCCCAACAGATTAAAAACCGTAAATGTAAAAGGCACAAAAGTAATCAGCGCCACATCGTTGGTAATCAACATACTGGAGAAGAAACACAGCAAAACCAGGGTCAGAAAAAGCCCTCGGCCATTTTTAACACGCAGCAAAAGCTTTCTGGCCGTCCACTGAAACACGCCGATTTTCTGCAAACCGGCCATAACAATCATCAGACAAAACAATATCGCTAAAGTTCTGTAATCAATATATTGCCAATAACTGCTGTTTGGCGGCACAATAAACATTGACAATATTGCCAAAATAACCGCAACACATAAAACCGTTTCTTTTTTGAAAAATCCAATTATTCTGTTCATAAAATGCATCTCATCTAGTTCCAAAATCCCCTAAACTTAACTGCTTCGCCGCAGTCTTTTCCTCAAATGTTCGCAGATAACGAAATATCTGCTCATTATCATAAACCATGCCAGACTCCCGGCATTTCTGATAAAAAAACTTCATTAAACGCTCATTATCCTGGCTTTCAATTACATACCTATTTCCGTATGTTTGTATATATTTTTCCTTTAATCGCGGAAAAAAACGGTCTAACTGCGCATAAAAATATTCGCGGTTCCCCTCGCGCAGCGTCAAACCCATACCAAAGCAAATTATCCCATAAACCCTAGCCTCAACACACATATTCAAAATCCCGGCAATATTTTCCTCCGTGTCGTTAATAAACGGCAAAATCGGGGACAACCACACAACAGTAGGTATGCCGGCGTCATGCAGGCGTTTCAAAGCATTAAAGCGCTCCCTGGTCGTACTGACATTCGGCTCAATTTTTCTGCACAAGTTTTCATCATATGTCGTCAAAGTCATTTGCACAACGCACTTGGTCTTTTCATTTATCTTCTGCAAAATATCCAAATCTCGCAAAATAAGGGCTGACTTTGTAATAACTGAAAAGCCAAATCCATATTGATAAATTAAATGCAATGCCTTTCGGACATTGCCGATTTCCATTTCCAAAGGAATATAAGGGTCAGTCATAGAACCCGTGCCAATCATACATTTTTTTCGTTTATGTTTAAGCGCATACTCCAACAGCTCCAGCGCATTTTCTTTAACTTCAATATCCTCAAAAGCATGCTCCATATGATAACACCGGCTTCGGGAGTCACAATAAATGCAGCCATGCGAACAACCACGATACAGGTTAAGACCATTTTTGGCAGATAATATTCCTTTTGCTTTAACAAAATGCATGACACATCTCCTGTTTGTTGGTGACTTTATCACTGAATAAACAACGATTTAACTGTATAATAAAAAATAATAAACCCAAAGGAGTTTTAAAATGATTAGAAAAAAAGCTGTTGTCAGCATAAACGAATGTGTTGCCTGTGGCTGCTGCCTTAAGGTTTGCCCCAGAAATGCAATTTCTATCCCAGCCGGTATCCATTCCGTAATCAAACATGAACTTTGTGTCGGCTGCGGAAAATGCGTTAAAGAATGCCCGGCAAGCGTTATCTCACTGGAGGTTATAGAAGAATGAACAGAAAAAAAAAATGGTATGATTACCTTTGGCTGGTTTCTCTTACTTATCTGATTTTAGGTTTTTTCAATATCCTTTTTGCCTGGCTGGGACTCTTTTGCTTTTTTATCCCACTTCTCATAGCAATTATAAATGGCAACAAGGCATATTGCAACAAATATTGCGGCAGAGGTCAACTTTTTGCCCTTATCGGCGGCAGATTTGGCCTTTCATCAAAAAAAGATATTCCCAAATGGCTGAAATCCAAAACTTTCCGCTATGGCTTTTTAATTTTCTTTCTTACCATGTTCTGCCTTATGCTTTGGAACACTTATCTGGTTTTTGCCGGAAACAACGATTTGAATATGATTGTAACCCTGCTCTGGACGTTTAAACTGCCATGGCATTGGGTATATCATGGCATGCTGTTTTCTGCCGGCGTCGCCCAGTTTGCATTCGGCTTTTACAGCGTAATGCTAACGTCTACGGTGCTGGGGCTGCTCACCATGATTTTATTCAAACCTCGCTCCTGGTGCGTATACTGCCCTATGGGAACAATGACGCAGCTTATATGCCAGGCCAAAAACCGTAACACCACACAGGAAAATTAACCCCTATTAAACAGTTAATTCACGCAAACGATTTTTATTAAGGATAGTAACGCCGCCCCGGGAAACCTCAACCAAACCCTCGCCGGCAAAATATTTCAACATTCTGGAGATAACCTCTCGGGCAGAACCCATATAGCGGGCAATCTGCCCGTGCGTCATCAGAATTGTATCTGAACCGATCCGAGCCGCTTCATCTAAAAGAAAAATTGCCAGCCTTTTATCTATACTCATAAAAAGTATTTGCTGCATTACCCACATCACATCGGCAAAACGGCTGATTACCGCTTCCAGCGCAAATATTCTGATATCCGGATTGCGCTGTGAAACTGTGGCAAAGGCAGGCCCACTAATAACATAACATTCGCTGTCCTCCTCGGCGTCCACAAAAACGTCAAAAGTGACGCTATCCAATACACAGGAAGCCGATAACATGCATAAATCGTCCTGATGCAAACGATAAAGCGTAATATCTTTCCCCGTATCAGACATCATATACAATCGCAGACTGCCGGAACGCACCAGTATCACACCGGAACATTTACTGCCGTCATGAATATTCTTACCCCGGGGATAATTAACAACATAAGAATTTTGACAGATATAGTTTCTGTCTTCCGCTGATATTTTCTCCCAAAAAGGAAAAATATCTTTATAAACATCTTCAAACATTTTTTCTGACATATCCTGATTATTCCTCTGTTTTATTTTCAGAACCAATAATCATTATGCCTCTATTCGTGCAAAAAATCAAGTTCTTAAAAAGATTTTGTATAGTTATTTCATACATACACCAAAGTGCCATCTATACACAAATAAAACTGAACCGAACCTAATTTCTTAAAAATATAACAGTAAAAAGTCTGGTACTATCTTGTAAAAGTGTCAGGCTTATATATTAAGTTTTCCTAAATCAGCATTTGCTCAATCTCCACTTCCACATCCCGAAACTTGACTTTTATCGTTTCAGCGTCCACCACCTCAATTCTCTCAATCATTTTTCGGGTTATCACATCGTCATATTCTCTAAATCCCACCGCCTGCTCATCCAGCCACTCCTTAGCTTCTCTCATTCGGGACTGCTTGTTAGCGCTATAAACGCCCTCGTTTTCCAGCGTCTTTATCCATTCCTGAAGCTGTTGCTTTTCTTCCTTTATTTTTTTGTTCCGCAACCAGCGATTCATTTTCCATATCCTCCAGCACTATATCCACCAGTTTAGCTTGTTTCCTACAAAGATTTTCTAATTTGTGCTTCAGAGATAATATGCTAACCGACTTATCTTCAATCTCACCTCCCTGCGCCAGATTTCAAACCAGCAGCTCAGTTAAAGCATATTTACTGGAATATTTACCCTGCTCCGTTTTAACATATTTCTGAGCCACTCGACGTTTACCGAAACGTCTGCTCATCTTCTCCTGTACGCGTCGGTAAATCTCTCTTGGTACAATAACCGGATGGTTATCCTGAATATAGTACATTGGCTTTTCACCGTTATTTTTCTTCACCTTTTTGCTGACACAATCGGTTACATAGGTTTTCTGGAGCAGAGCATCGCCGCAATATTTCTCATTTTTCAAAATGCTTTGAATAACACCAACATTCCACTTCTGGACGCCTAAAGAGGTCGGAACATTATCCTCCTCCAGCTCGGCTTTAATAATATGCGTACTTGCTCCCTCCAGATAACGTCGGTAAATTCTTCTGATCGTTTCTGCATCCTCTGGCACAATCTCCGGCTTATTATCTGCCCCTCTGCGATAACCAAGCAGTCTGGTAAATTGGAATACCACATTACCAGCCTCCATACTCTTTTGCATACCCCAACTCACATTCTTACTCAGAGATTCCGACTCAGCCTGAGCAAAACCGCTGAACAGGGTTATCAGAAACTTGCTGGATTGGGTTAAGGTATTGATGTTTTCTTTCTCAAATATCACCCCGATTCCGTTGGCCTTAAGCATACGTACCGTTTCCAGACAATCCACCGTGTTTCTGGCAAAGCGAGATAGTGATTTGGTCAGTATCAGGTCAATACGACCTCTTTTACAGGCGGCTATCATCCGACTGAATTCCTTGCGTTTTTTTCAAACTGGTACCGGAGATACCCTCATCTATCTAATAGCCCATTTTGATACAATTCTATTTTCCCTACACTTTTTATTTTGCCTTCAGAGGAGGTTCAAATGCAAAAACAAGCCAAAATTCAATAGATTTATCCTTTATTTTGTGGTATCATATTTTAACAAATCGAATTTTAGGAGGTACTATGCAAAATTCATATCTGAAAATATTTGATAATTTGTTCTTTAATGTGGAAAAGCATGATGAAATTAAAGAAATTATTGAACAAGCAAGCTATGTATTGGATTCGGTTATTACCAGATTTGGAGAAGTCGAAAATGAAATGATAATAGGAACTTCAAGAATAGATGATTTTGTTGATACCGTTATTATTCTATTTATAAGAAAAATCATGGAACAACTGGACTCAATCAATGTTTTATATTCCGTAAGTTTATTTGAACCAGCACAAATTATACTACGATCTCTGATCGAGAACATAGTTGGGCTAGAATTTATATTAAAAGATCATACGCAAAAACGAGCAGCCGCCTATTATCTGGAACATCATTACCAAGAATTAGAAAAATGCAAAATCTATTTTAATGCAGAATCTGAATATGGAAAACTAATTATTGCTCAAAAAGGGACAGATGAGTTTAATGAAGATTGTCAAAAAATAGAAAAGAAAAGGCAAGCATTAGAACGATTAATAAAATCAAAAGCGGTTTTTCAAGAAACAGATATAGCTAGAAAAAAGAAATTAGATGCAAAAAAGAAACACAGTAGAAATAAAAAAAAGGTACATATTCAGTGGTATGAAGTATGCAGCAATATAACAAGCATCTATGGCTTGATGAAAGAAACTGGTTATGAAAAATATTATGATGCTATTTATGGAGGATTATCATTCGAATCACATGGATTAAATGCAACAATGGGTATGAGTGTAGATAAAAATGGATATTCATTGAAATGTATTCGCAACCCAGAAGGCGGAGGAACCACATTTGTACTTGCATGCACTTTTTCTATTGGAGTATTGCATAAGATATATCAGTATTTGGAAGATGGAAAAAGCGAAATAGCTGAATTTAATGTTTTTTTTGAGGATTTTATAAAGAAACGTGACATAGCAAGTCATAATCTTAATATGATACGAAGTACTTCTGACAATGGTTCTAAATAATTGGAAACTGTATATTGAACCGATTGCACCTATCGGTTATGAAGAATAACACAAATTCAAGTTCGTTGTTTAAATCCCCCGCAGCACACTGCTGTAGGGGATTATACTTTAATCTCCATCCCGTTCTTAAAAGCGAACCGCAAATCTTCCTTGCCGTAGACCGTCACAAAATCCACCATGGCGTACCAGGCTCCCTCGTCAAAATAATCCACCTGCTCCGGCAGGCTCCGCAGCTCCTCCATAAAGTTCTCCATCATTTTCCGCTACGCCTGTTTCTCCGTGATGGCTGCCTGCACTGCACCTCTTCCAGCCGTGCCTTCGCTGTTTCAAACGCCCCACCAGAGCATCATAGCGTTTTGCGTATTCGCCCTGGTTCTGTGCAACGCGGGCGTTTTCCCCGATGCATTTCTGTATTAGTTCCACCGCCACGTTCATCTCCCCATTAGGCTGCCGCGCCTCCGCCTCCAGCTCCCCGGTTTCAAATGCCGTGTCCCTGACTTCCTCAAAGCCTGAACAGATAAGGTCTTTATCTTTGCCAATGATGCTCAGTACCTTTATGAAAAGCTGCCGGATGGTTTCCTCATCCAGATGTGGTGTGGTGCATTTCTCCCTTTCGTCAAACTTATGGTTGCACTGCCAAATTACCTTCCGATATTTATCGTTGGAATGCCAGACCTTGTAGCCGTATCAGTCCACGCACCGGATTTTGCTGGAGAAAATACTCACGCAGCTATTCCGGCCATTCCCTTTTTCCCGTGATTGCATCAGCACCTGCACGTTGTCGAAAACGGCGGGGGATATGATGGCTTCGTGATTGCCCTCCACATAATACTGCGACACTTCACCCTCATTTTTCTTTTCTTCTTGGAAATCCGTGGTGTAGACTTTCTGCAGGAGCGCATCTCCTTTGTACTTTTCGCTTGTGAGTATGGATTCCACCACAGCCTTGCCCCATATCTTTTTGCCTCCCGGTGTGGGGATGCCTTTTTCCGTCAGCATCTTTGCTATCTGGTACGGCGACCTGCCCTGCAGGAAAAAGCCGTAGATTTCCCTAACGATTTTTGCCCGTTCCTCTTTAATGACAAGATTCCCGTACTCGCCCCGGTCATAGCCCAGAAACCTTCCGAACGGCACCGTGACTTTGCCATCTGCGAACCGTTTTCTCATGCCCCAGGTGCCGTTGTCCTTCATCTTCCGTATGGTTCAACGGCTGTCCACCGTGTTCATCGCAAACCGCGATACGCTCTTAGTGATGATGAGGTCGATCTTCCCGTTCAAGGCATCTTCCACCATTTTATTAAATCCCCCACGGTGCCGAGTGAAAGTCGCGCTGATGCTTTCATCCAAATACAGCCCGACAAATTCCCAATCCTCCCAGCTCCGTATGTAGGAGGTATAATAATCGCATTGGACGGCGTAGCTGGTCTGCTGGTCCTCCATGTCGGTGCTGATGTGGGCATAGCCAGCCACCTTCCGCTTTTCCGGCTGCTGATCGGGTCCGCCGTGAAGCGGTTCCGGGTGGCCGGTATCGTTGTCACATTTTTTACCATGTCTGCCTCCTCCCTTCCCGAAAATGGTATTCCAAGCTGCCGTTCTACAAGACGGTGATTTCCTCTATCTGCCTTTCAAATTCCGCTTCCTCAAATTTCTCCAGTCCGAGGATGCTTACGAAAATGTGCCGTAGTTTGAAATCTGCATAATTCACATTGTGGCATTCAACGCCCTTATATCCGTACCGTTTGCCGATGCAGTACCAGTACACCCATTTCCCGCCGAAATTCACCCTGTTGTAGGTGTTCCCGCAGATGGCGCATCGGATTTTTCCCTGGAAGCAGTCCGTAACCGTTGCCTCGTGCCATGCCTGGTGCAGCCGCAGGTTCTTCCAGACCTTTGTGCCGCCGTTGGAAAAACAGAGCTCCCTTACCTGATCTCCGAATATCTCCCCATCATCGGTTCGTGGCAGTCTGAAATGTAATACTGCGATGGCTCGCCCCGGTTCTTCACCTTGTTATGCTTGATGGGGGTCCGCCACATAGCGTTTCTGCAGCCGCCTGTCACCGATGTAAATCTCGTTTTTCAAAATAGTATTCAGATGACTGTAAGTGAAATCATATCCCCGCCAAGACTTTAACACACGCTTTTTTAGTTCTGCAAGAATATCCGATGCCGCCACACCTGCGGCGGTCTGTTCAAATATAAACCTCACGGTTTCTGCCTCGTCCTCTTTTACCACATATTTTTCACCGTTATAACGGTATCCGAGGACTTTCTTATTCCTCACGCTGTCTGTGCCGTTATGACAGGTTTTGCGGATGCCCCATTTAGAATTCTCCGAAAGCGACCGCACTTCCTCCTGTGCGAAGAACGCAAGGATGGAGAGCATCAGCTCCCCGTCACCAGAAAAGAAATGGATATTTTCCTTTTCAAACCGCACCTCCACGCCGATTTCCTTCATATGTCTGACCGTGGAGAGCAGGTCTACCGTGTTCCTCGCAAACCTCGATATGGTCTTGGCCAAAATAATGTTGACTTTCCCTGCCCCGAAGTCCGCAATGCAATGGTTGAATTCCTCACGCTTTGCCGTCCCGGTCCTGTTGATCCCGAAATCTGCATACACCACGGCAAATTCCCACTCAGGGTTCGACTGTATCAGATTGTTGTAGTAGTTCACCTGCACGGAAGGGGAATGGGCAAGGCGGTCCCTTTCCATGGAAACACGGGCATAATCCGCTACCTTTTGCCGCTTTTTCAGAGCCGGGATTTTTGGCTCTATCCTGTTTACTTTAGCCATTTTATCACTTCTTTCCGCTACCATATATCACTCTGGACAGGGCTTTATATCAAGGGTTTTCTGGCCAGTAATGTACCCGGAATTGGGCGGTATTTTTCCAGAAGTTTTGTATCAATTATGGCTAACACTTCCTCGTCGATGATGCATTTCTCAAGCATGGAGTTTGCGATAAACATGGAAATGTAATACAGCTTTTCCGCTTCAAATTCTTTCTCATCCATTCCCGCCACATCCGAACCGGCCGGCTATATAGCATTCATGAGAGCAGTATTTCTGTTTTTTATTCCCATAGGTAGTAAACACCTTCCCGCATTTCGCACAGGTAAATTCATAGACCGCTTTCTACCTGATCCTCTCCGGATGTTCCGTTCACCACTTTTCCCTGCAGGCTTTGCAACAGAACACCTGTTTTTTCATATTTGGTCGCTGCTTTATCTCCATGCCGCATTCGCGGCATCTGTCCTTATCGTCTGTTACCAGGATGTCTGCAGAGGTGAGGCTGTTCCTGCAACAGAAGCTCTTGACGGTATCCTTGGAAATGTCAAGCTCTTTCCCTATGTCTGCATAGCCGCGCCCCATGCTGCGGAAACGGATGATCTTTTCTTTCTGTTCATCTGTCACTATCAGCACCTCCTCACTATACGGAAATTTTGAAACCGTTTTGAGGGGATATAAAAATAATAAAAACCACCCGTTAAACGGATGGTTTTTTCAGGCCCTATAAGGGCCTATTACTTGTAGCAGCTCCCTAAAGGGAGCACTAAATTGATCTGACAATCACAATATTTTCACTGGCAGCCCCCTACTCGGGGACCATTAGGGCATAGTCCTTATTTCACCGGCTCACCCGTAAACAGGTCTATAAATT
>CANSKT010000010.1 GCA_947647555.1 uncultured Peptococcaceae bacterium
TGAAGTTTTTGGTCTAATGGAGGTTCGCCATTCTGAAAAAAGACATTATTGAATTATGCCTGCTGAAACTTTTATCAACCGAAGATATGTATGGCTATGAAATATTGCGCCGCCTGCACACCGCCTTTCCCGATACGCAGGAAAGCGCCATCTATGCGCAACTGCGCAGTCTGTGCAAACAGGCCTATACCGAAAGCTACACCGGACAGACCTCCGAGGGGCCGGCGCGCAAATATTACCGCCTGACGCCGCAGGGACAGCTGCAACTAAACAAGCGGCTAGACGAATGGCGGCGGCTGCGCCAAACCCTGACCGAAATGGGCATAGAATAACAACAATAAAAAGCCGTCGTTTTTTATGGTAACGACGGCTTTTAACTATTATTTATTCGCGTCAAATTGCAGACGACGTGCTGTCGATTTACGGAAAAGTTGTTGCAGACCCTCACGGTCATTTTCCTGCAAAAACTGGCGCAGGCGCTGCAATTCCGCACTAAAGCAATCAATATTATCCAGCAGAATATCCCGGTTCAGCAGAAACAATTCTGACCACATCACGTCATTAATTTTGGCAATACGTGTCAAATCGCGGAAAGAATCGCCGGTAAAATCAGCCAATTCAGCATCATCATTGCAGGTCATCAGACTGACGGCAATAGCATGCGTCAGCTGAGAAAGAAAACCAATCATGTGGTCATGCGCATGGATATCCAACTGTCGAATAGTTTTAAAATGCAGAATTTCCGCCAGTTGACGCACCGCGGCAATGCCCTCCGGCGTGTTGCGCTCCGTTGGCGTGATGATAAAATTAGCGTCCGCAAAAATACGGCAATCCGAATTTTGAATACCGCTACTCTCCTTGCCGGCCATTGGGTGGCTGGCGCAAAACTCCAAATCCGGCCGCAGAAAATCCTGCGCTACATCAACAATATTGCTCTTAACGCCGCTCACGTCGGTTATCAGCGTGCCGGGGCGCAGGTGTTGTTGATTAGCGCGCAGCCAGTCCAGCATAACCGTTGGATAAAGCCCCATTATCACCAAATCCGCCTGCGCCAGTAATTCCGGCCGCGGCTCCGTGCTGCCCTCGGCAAAAAGACCCTGCTGCAAGCCAAATTCAATGCTCTGCGCATTGGTATCAATCGCGCAAACCCGGTATCCCTGCCGAGTCAACCCCATAGCATAGGAACCGCCAATCAGACCAACGCCGACAATCACAATCCGCGCGTTTTTGTCATGCCAATTCATCAACAACCTCCGCTTTTATGCCCAAATTCTGCTGTAAATCCGCAAAAAAGTTGGGATATGATTTATTAACCGCCTCCGCACCAACAATTTCCAGCGGCTGCCGACTGGCCGCCGCCAAAACCGCCAGCGCCATTACAATGCGGTGGTCGTTATGTGCCTGACAACAAACGCCACCCGGCAACTTTTCGCCGGCCGCCAAACCGGTGATAAACATTTCGTCTGCGGTACTGTGCATAACCACGCCGCAGCGTTTCAACTCCGTTTCCACATCAGCAATGCGGTCGCTCTCTTTAATACGCAAACGCCCGGCATTATAAAGCCGGCTTTCGCCCTCGGCCTGCACCGCCAAAACCGCCAAAACCGGCCCCAAATCCGGACAGTCCGCCAAATCAATTTGCGTCGCCTGCAAAGTGGCAGGCCTTATCAGATAGCCGTCCGGCAATTCTTCAACATCGCCGCCCATTTCTCGAATAATCTCAATAATACACCGGTCCCCCTGCGCAGAATTGGGGTCAACCCCCATAATTTGCAGTCCCTCCGGCTGGGCGCTAATCGTAGCCAAAACCGCAAAAAAAGCCAGCTGAGAAAAATCGCCCTCAACCGCCGCCTGACAGGGCTGATAAGACTGCGCGCCGGGAATTTGCAGAGTATAATCGTCCAGCCATTCCGCATGAACGCCAAACTTGCGCAGCATAGCCAGCGTCAGCTGCACATAAGAACGCGATTCAAACGGCGGCTCAATATGCAAGCGAGAGTCGCCCTCCAGCAGGGGCAGCGCAAACAATAGACCAGAAATAAACTGCGAACTGACGTCGCCGCGCAAGTGAAAATCGCCAGCATGCAGAGGACCGCGCACCAGCCAGCCATTTTGCGCCGGGGTTGGCATAAAACACAAATCCTGCTCGGCAAAAATCTGCTGATAAACCGTTTGCGGACGCTGCGGCAGGCGACCATGCCCTGTCAGCAGCACCGGCAAGCCCAGCAGCGATACAATCGGTATTAAAAAGCGCAGGGTGGAGCCGCTCTCGCCACAGTCAATTTCCCAAACTTCATCACCAGACAAAGCCAGCCGACCGCCCCGAACCACCAACTCATCACCGTCAAAACGGATATCCGCCCCCAACTTCTGCATGGCGGCAATGGTAACGCGAATATCATCAGATAAATTTTCCGCATGCAAACCCGTCAGACGGCTTTCTCCATCCGCCAGCGCCGCGCAGATTACCGCCCGATGCGCCAGACTCTTGCTGGGCGGCACCTGCACCGTGCCTTTGGCCAGCCCCGGATAAACTTTAACCGTCCGCATCACATCTGCCTGCCAATCACATGGGCAATGGCCTTGCCCTTGGCGATAATCTGTTGCAGCTGCTCCGGCGCAACCGTCTGCGCGCCGTCTGACCAGGCCGCCTCCGGGTCATGATGCGCCTCAATAATCAGCCCGTCCGCGCCGGCCGCCACAGCCGCCAAAGACATCGCCTCCACCAGCTGACGGTGACCGGTGCCATGGCTGGGGTCAATGATAATCGGCAAATGACTATGCTCTTTAACAATCGGAATAACGCTCAAATCCAGTGTGTTGCGCGTATACTTTTCAAAGGTGCGAATACCGCGCTCACAAAGCACCACATTTTCATTGCCCTCGCTCATGATATATTCAGCGGCCATCAACCATTCCTCGATAGTATTGCTAAGTCCTCGCTTCAGCAAGATTGGGGTCTGCGTGCGCCCAACCGCTTTCAGCAAATCAAAATTCTGCATACTGCGCGCGCCAATCTGAATCATATCCACACCAAACTCTAAAAACTCGTCCAGCTTTTCAATGCTCATCAACTCGGTAACAATAGACATATCAAACTGCTCCCGGGCGTTGCAAAGGGTATGCAGTCCATCCGCACCGCGCCCCTGAAAAGCATAAGGAGAGGTGCGCGGTTTATAAGCGCCGCCGCGCAGCATATCCGCCCCGGCACGCTTCACCGCCGCCGCTGAAGCCAGCAGAGAGTCCTCCTCCTCCACGGAGCAGGGGCCGGCAATCACCACAATTTTTTCATGACCGCCAATCTTCAGGCCGCCAACCTCCACCACTGTATCCTCTGGGTGAAAAATGCGGTTAGCCAGCTTATAGGGCGCGGCAATGCGCGTAACCTCCTGCACGCCGGAAAAACCGTAAATTTTCTTTTCATCTAATATCGTGGTATCGCCCACCACGCCAAAAACATTCAGGCTGGTGCCGGAAATCAAATGCATCTCCAGCCCCTGGCTCTCAATACTATTAATCAGGCGCTGCGTTTCCTCCGGCGAAGCGCCGCGCTTCATGGTAATAATCATAATTTCCGCTCTTTTCTGTAAATAAAATTAAATAGTTGGTTTCTGTTCCCAAATATGCTGCAAAAGCACGTCAATAGCCGTGCAATAACCCTGAATACCCTCGCCTTTGATAGTCTTAAAACAATACATACCGGGATAAGAAATGTGTCGAAAATCCTCGCGTTTGTCTACATCGCTGATATGAACCTCCACAGCCGGCAGACCAACCGCGCGCAAAGCGTCCAAAATCGCCACGCTGGTATGCGTATAGGCCGCCGGGTTGATGATAATGCCGTCGCAATAATCCGGCGCGCTCTGGATAGCGTCCACAATCGCTCCCTCATGATTGCTCTGCATTATTTTGCAATCCACCTGCATCTCCTGGCAATGTTTGCTTATCAGCTTCACCAAATCGGCATAGGTTGCGCTGCCATAAATTTCCGGCTCACGCCGCCCCAGCAAATTCAGATTTGGCCCATTAATAATCATAAATCTTAACATTTTGCTTCTCCTCCGGTTTCCGCTGCAAAATATGCGGCAATTTTCTCAGCCGCAGCCGCCGCGCTCTGCTCATTAGGCAGACGCAGGTCGGCATAACGCTGATAAAGCGGCGCGCGCTGCTGATAAAGCTGTTCATTCGCCCGAGCATTAGGAGAAAGCGGCCGCGCCGCAGAAATAGCCAGTTTATCCAGCGGCCTGTCCAGCCAAATCAGCAGAGAATTTTGGCGCAGCAGCTGCATATTAACCGCCTGCGTCACCACACCGCCACCCGTGGCAATAACCTGACCGCCCTCTTTGGCAATATCCGCCAGCGTTGCCGTTTCAATCTGCCGAAAAGCGGCCTCGCCCTGACTGCTGAAAATATCAGCAATGCTGCAACCCTGCTGCTGCACAATTTTAGCGTCACAATCCACAAACGGCCGCTGCAACAACTCCGCCAGCCGCCGCCCCACCGTGGTTTTGCCGCTGCCCGGCATACCAATCAACGCCACATTCAGCTTCCTTTTGCGCAGTTTTTGATAAATCTCCTCAATTTTATCATCAGCAATTTTATCGCCGATAAACAATTCGGCGGCATATTTAGCCTGCGCCACCAGCATCTCCAGCCCACCGCAGGCTTTCAGCCCCAACTCTCTGGCCTGCAAAACCAGATTACTCTGCAAGGGGTTATAAATTACGTCGGCCACCGCTTCCAGTTTGGGAAAATCGGCCAACTTAAGCAACGGCTGTTCCTGATTGTGCGGATACATGCCGCGCGGCGTAGTGTTGATAATTACCTGTGTTGTTTTGGCAGCCGCCGCCTGATGATAATCCAGCATGGGCTGGCCGGCGCTGTCCAAACCGCCGCCACGGCTTACCAGCTGCACAGACGCTGCTCCCTGGCTCTCCGCCACCGCGCGCACCGTTTTGCTGGTGCCGCCACTGCCCAAAATCAGCACCTGCCGGCCGGCCAAATCAATCCCATGCTGCCGCAGCAGATAACAGACCCCGGCAAAATCCGTATTGTAACCCTTGAGCCGGCCGCCCTGATTTACAATCGTATTAACTGCACCAATTTTGGCCGCCTGCGCGTCAACCTCCGCCAAATAAGGCAAAACCTGCTCCTTATAAGGAATGGTCACATTGATAGCTGCAAAATCCGCCTGCTGCATAAAAGACGGGAACTCCGCCCGGCTCAATGGACACAGCTCATATTGATAGCCGGCCAGCTGCTCGTGTATCTCCTGCGAAAAACTATGCCCCAGCTTTTCCCCGATTAGTCCGTATTTCATCTTCTAATATTCCTCGCCATTGCTCGTTTGCCAGTTGGTGCCATAAGCCTCACAAAACAAATCCACCAACCCGATTGCCGTCACCGAATCAATTACCACGCGCGCCCGGTGTACGATAGCCGGGTCATGCCGCCCCTGAATAGTCAACTCGGCATTCTCGCGCGCGGCAAAATCCACCGTCTGCTGCGCCTGATAAATAGAGGGAGTCGGCTTGACCGCCACCCTGAAAATAATCGGCATACCATTGCTGATACCGCCGTTAATGCCGCCGTTATTGTTGCTGGTGGTGTAAATATGGCCGTCAGCAGCTATACGTAAGGGGTCGTTGGCCTGGGAACCGCGCAGCTGGGCCAGCGCAAAACCGGCGCCAAATTCCACGCCCTTAACCGCCGGTACGCTGAACAGCAAATGCGCCAGCACACTTTCCAGCGAGTTAAAAAAAGGCTCGCCAATCCCGGCCGGCATACCACAAACAGCCGTTTCAATAATACCGCCCACGCTGTCGCCGTCAGCCCTGGCGCTCAAAATAGCCTGCTGCATCTTCTCGCCCTGCGCCGCGTCTAGCACCGCAAAATCCAAATCATTCAAACGGCGTACGGCCGCCAGCAACTCCGCCGGGTCTTCCGGCAATGGCGCGTCAGGAATAGCGGCACATTCCGCCAAATGACTGCCAATCACAATGCCATGGCCAGCCAAAATCTGCCGACAAATTTCCCCTGCCGCCACCAGCGGCGCCGTCAGGCGGCCGGAAAAATGACCGCCGCCCCGATAATCCTGCCAGCCCTGATACTTCATAAAAGCGGTGTAATCAGCATGCCCCGGCCGCAGCAGGTTTTTAGTTTTCTCATAATCACGGCTGCGCGTGGAGGTGTTGGCAATCAACAGGCAAAGCGGCGTGCCCGTGGTGCGCCCATTGAAAAAACCGCTGACAATCTGAATTTCATCTGGCTCCTGCCGCGCCGTGGAAATCGCGCCCACCGCCCGGCGCTGGGCCAACCGATGGCTAACACCGTCCAAATCGAGCCGCAGCCCGGCCTGCAAGCCGTCAATCACCACGCCAATCGCCGTACCATGGCTCTCGCCAAACAGTGAAACAGTCAAATTTTTGCCAAAAGTGCTTTTCATATTGCTACTTCTTTCTCAATATTAAAGGTATTTTTTAACGGCGTCCAGCGGCATTTTTACAATTTCCGCCTTACCCGGCGTTTTCACCAAAATCAGGTTGATTTTATTACCACTCTGCTTTTTATCATGACTGATAATTTCCATAAGCTGCTCCGCCGGATATTCATGGCTGGTGGGCAGGTTCAATTTGCGTAAAACCGCCGCCAAACGCTCATGCAGCGCTGCGTCCTCCGTCACCTGCAACATGCCGATGCCGATTGCCTCGCCATGCAGCATACCAGCCAACTCGCCAGCGCTTTCAATAGCATGACCGATAGTGTGGCCGAAATTCAAAATCTGGCGCAGACCGTTTTCTTTCTCGTCCTGCTCCACCACGCTCTTTTTCACCGCCAGCGCCTTAACAATAATCTGCTCAATATATTCCTGCTGAATTTGTTCGCGCTCGGCCGGCAGCTGTTCAAACAACTCAAACAGCTCCGCATCGCCAATCAAACCGGCCTTAACCGCCTCGGCCAGACCATTATAGAAATTGCGGTCGTCCAGCGTTTGCAGCAAATCCATATCAATGAAAACTGCGCGCGGCTGATGAAAGGCACCGACAATATTCTTCACATCGCCCAGATTTATAGCGCCCTTGCCGCCGATACTGCTGTCAATCTGCGCCAGTGTGGAAGTGGGAATGTTGATATAGTCCACTCCGCGCATATAAGTGGCCGCCGCAAAGCTGGTGAGGTCGCCCACCACACCGCCGCCCAGGCCAATCAGCAAATCCTTGCGGCCAAAGCCGTTATCCAGCAACGCATTCCAGATAAATTGCAGGTAAATAAAACATTTAGAAGCCTCGCCAGCATGCACCGTCGCCAGATAACATTCCGGACATTGCTGCTGCAAAGCGCTCACATACTCCTCCGGAATTTCATCGTCCGTAACAATCAAAACCTTGCGCTCCAAGTCCACATATTTATGCACATCGGCCAAAACGCCCTTTTTGATGTGAATATTATATTTATGCCCCGGAATTTCCACCGTCATTTTTTCGTTTACTTTTTTCATAATAAATTACCCTCTCCTGATATATCAAAATTTTTAATTGCTAATCTGCAATAAATCATAGCTGCCCAGCAACTTCAAAGAATGACAATTATTTTTCAGCTGAACCAGCAAATCCTGCGCCGCCGCATCGGCCACATTGCCCTCAATCTCCACATAAAAATAATACTGCCAGGGCAAATCACGTAGCGGCCGTGATTTTATACTTTCCATATTAAAGCCCAAATCGCCAATTAACGACATTACTCGTGCCAGCTGACCGGCATTGTGATTAACCGTAAACAGCAGGTTAAAATGACTGCCGCAGGCTTTCAATTCCCGGCCAATTACAATAAAACGCGTGGTGTTCTGATTGCTGCTATTAATGTTAGGCGCCAGAATATCCAAACCATACAACTCCGCGCTCTCCGCCGAAGCAATAGCCGCCAGCGACAAATCGCCGCTATCCGCCACAAACTGCGCCGCCAGCGCCGTGTTGGCATAAGGCTGCGGTTGCAGGTTATATTCCTGCAAAAAGGCGGCGCATTGACTCAAAGCCTGCGTATGCGAATACACCTTTTTTATACCACTCAGACGAGCGCCCGGCAGCGCCAGCAAATTCTGCCGAATAGGCAAATCGCAAATAGCCTGAATATAACAATTATGCTTAAACAGCAGGTCAAAAACCTCGCCCACCTCGCCGGTATAAGAGTTTTCAAAAGGAATTACGCCAAAAGCGGCCTGCCCGGCCAAAACCTCCTGAAAAACGCCAGCAAAATCCACGCAAGAATGATAACGATAAGTAGGAAAAAGCTCTCTGGCCGCCTGTGAAGCAAAAGCGCCCTCCGCCCCGGCAAACGCCACCGTGTTTTGCTGCAAAATGGAGCGCTGATAGTCCTTGCTGATATCCATAAAACTCTGCAAAAACTGACGAAAATACGGCGCCAATTCCTGATTTTGCAGGCGCGCCAGATTTTTAGCCAAAACCTGCCGCTCACGCTCCGTATCCAGAACCGGCAAATCATGCGCCGCCTTATAGGCTACAACCTGATTAACCGCCGCCATGCGCTCCTCAAAAAGCCGCGCCAGTTCCGCATCAAGCTGATTAATGCGCTCTCTGGCCGCCGCCAATTCATTCAAAACCACACTCATATAATAAATGCTCCAGTTTCATAAAAATAAGAATATAATTAATTATTATACCATTTTTTTTATGGCTTGTCTATTTATTTAACAGCTATTTTTCAGAAATTTTTACTATTTTCTTCCGGATTGGGACGCGGCAAATGCCAGCGGTAATAAGTGGCCGCCAAACGCAGCACAATCGTCAGCGAGCAGGCAATCAACACCGCCGCCAGCGAAGTCACATTTATATGCACCAGGAAGTAATAACAGCCAGCGCCCAGAATAGCCGCCAATGCATAAACATTCTTGCGCAGTACGGAGGGAATTTCACCATTCAGCAAATCGCGCAGCATACCACCACCAATGCCGGTAATCACGCCCACGGTGATAGACAGCAGCGGATTATCCGCAAAACCGTTATCCAGCGCCACATTTACGCCGGAAACACTAAAAGCGCCCAGACCAATCGCATCAAAAAGGTTTACCAGACCGGGAAAGTCCAGCCTGACATGCCGCCGCCGACAATAAATGACAAACATACGGGACAGCCGGCGCTGCCGATAGATTAGAAAAACCAGACAGGAGGAAAGAGCCGCCAACAGCAGAAAAACATAATTGTTGAACATGGCCGGCGGATTGATACCCAGCAGCAAATCGCGAATAACACCGCCGCCAAAAGCCGTTACAATACCCAGCACCAAAATGCCGAAAATATCCAAATTTTTTTCGGCCGCCAACATCGCGCCAGAAACCGCAAAGGCAAAAATACCAATCACTTCTGCTATATAAATTATCGTCGTATGCATAGCCCAAACCTCCCGGGTCAATCTTATTGCTATCTATTTTACAATATACACGCGCAAATGTACAGAATTTTTTTGCCGCTCCAGCCTGTTTGCGCTGTTTTTATTCGAGCCATTTGGCAAAAATTTCAGCTAAAATTCACTTTTCCTCCATGTAGATTTTAGAAAAGGCCTGTATAATAAAACCAGAAATTGACAAGCAGTAAAAAACAACAAGCGCCGCAAGGTTGCTTTTTACATAAATCCTTTTCTTCATTTTATTTCCTTTCCTATTAAACTTTTTATTACATTTTTTTCATCATTACAACTTTTCATTTTACACATTCCTACTAACTTTTTCTTCATTTTTCTTCATGAAGCCG
Source organism: uncultured Peptococcaceae bacterium (assembly GCA_947647555.1). Taxonomy (GTDB): domain Bacteria; phylum Bacillota; class Dehalobacteriia; order UBA4068; family UBA4997; genus Avidehalobacter. Next base: position 9,765 of record CANSKT010000010.1, read on the forward strand.
TTCCTGACCGGGAGCGGCTTTATTGATTTTCTGCGACAAAAACCCGAAAAAACTGGCAGGAAAAAAACCGGCGCGGCTAGAATTAAGATAAGTTAACATTAATTTAATCAAAAAATGCGAAAATAAGCCAAGTGCATTAAATATTATTTAGAGGTGGGGAATTTTGTTTGAGTTAAAAAAAGATGGTCCGCCGGACCAGAAAGAACCCATTTTTGCCAATGAACCAACCCCGGCGCGCCGCGTGGCAGAGGGCGCCATGCTGGTGGCCACGGCTGTTGTCTTCGGCCTTTCCGCCAATTATCTGCCCTTTGTCTGGCTGATTGCCGCTTTCCTATGGCCGGTTCCGCTGGCCCTGTTGGTGCGCCGCTTCGGCCCCGGCTTCGGCTTGGGCGGCATATTGCTCACCACTGTTATTCTGGCTATTTTTACCGGCCCAATCAACGCCCTGCTTAACCTGCTGAACATGGGCGGCGTGGCTTTCTGGTATGGTTGGGCGGCGCGCAAGGAAATCAAACCCTGGACCACCGTTATCATCGGCGTATTTATTTCCGCAATCTCCATGGTGTTGCTGATTTTAGGCTCCACCTGGCTCACCGGACTGCATGTTAACGATTTGATGAAACAGATTGAAGATTTTGTCGATTTTTACATTAATACCATGCAGCAAAACCCACAAATGCGTCAGCAGCTGCAACAGCTGCAAGGCAGTATGACAACCGCTGAATTCAGCGAATACCTGAAAAATTATCTGACTTCCATGCTGCCGGCCAGCTTAATCGTAATTTCCATGATAGAAACCAGCGTTTGCTATGCCGTTATAAAATATGTTTTCCGCCGGCTGGGCTATCCCATGGCCAAACTACCGCCCTTTAAGGACTGGCGTTTGCCCTGGTATACCCTCTGGGGGCTGATTATTGCGCTGCTGGCTTTTGTGGCCTTTCATCAAATGGGGCTGGAATGGTGCCGCGCGCTCTTCAACAACATCATGTATATTTATCAGCCGCTGCTGATGCTGGCCGGGCTGGCGCTCTATTACTGGCTGGCCGAGTTTTGGAAAATGCCCTGGTTAATCTGGACCATGGTGTTTATGGCAATCGGCTTCTTCAGCGTGGTCGGCCCCATGCTGATGCTGATGGGTATGGCCGACAGCGTTTGGGACGTGCGCCAGATGCTGATAAATAAAAAGCAGCGGCAAAGCTGATTTCTTCATATAATAAAGTTGTGTATCAAAATCTAAATTCATATATATGCTAATAGGAGTGATTTTTCATGAAAGTTATTTTACTGCAAGACGTTAAGGCGCAGGGCAAGGCCGGCGATATCAAAGAAGTGGCCGACGGTTATGCTCGCAATTTTCTGCTGAATAAAAAACTGGCTTTGGAAGCCACACCCCAAAATCTGAAGCATCTGGCCGCCCAGAAGCAAAAACAGGCGGAAAAAGCGGCTGCCGATTTGGCGGAAGCCAAGGCATTAGCCGCTAAAATTGCCGATATGACGATTGAAATTAAGGTGAAAACCGGCGAGGCCGGCCGCCTTTTCGGTTCCGTTACCAACAAGGAGGTGGCCGAAGCCATTTCTGCGCAGGTCGGTCAGGCCTTAGACAAGCGCAAGGTGGAAATTAAAGAACCAATTAAAACCTTGGGCGAGGCTGAAGCCCTGTTGAAACTGCATACGGAAGTACATCAAAAGGTTAAGCTTAACATCACCGCTCTTTAATTCGGCTTTAATAAAAGCTAACCAATTAATATTTAAGTTGAGGTGAACAGCTTGCAAAATTCTCGCATACCGCCCCAAAGTCTGGCAGCGGAAAAGGCCGTTCTGGGCGCTTGTTTGCTGAACGATAGCGCCATTTTCAGCGCTATGGAGTTTGTGCATGCCGCGGATTTTTATAAAAAGGAACATCAGGTTATTTTCCAGACCATGCTGGATTTAAACAGCGCCAGCTATGTCTGCGATTTGGTAGCTGTATCGGAAAGACTGGCCAAGCAGGGACAGCTGGAAATGGTCGGCGGCCCGGAGTATCTGGCTACGCTCACCGGCGAGGTGCCCAGCCTGGCCAATGCCGAATATTACAGTCAGATTGTTGCTGATAAGGCCACCCAGCGTCAGCTTATCAATGCCGCCCAAAAAGTGGTAGACGACGGCTATCAGGGCCACAAGGACGCTCTGGAACTTTTGGGCGATGCGGCCGCCGTGATTGATAAGGTGGGCGAACAGCGCCTGGGCAGCGGCGTGCAGGAAGCTGCCTTGGTAATGGAGCGCGAATTTAACAAGCTTGACGATATCAAGGCGCACGACGGCATAACCGGCGTGCCAACTTTCCGCGATTTAGACAAATATCTTTCCGGCCTGCAAAAGGGCGATTTGATTATTCTGGCGGCGCGTCCCGGCTGCGGCAAAACATCTATGGCCGTGAATATTGCCGCCAACGCCGCACTGGTGCAGGGTATCAGCGCCGTAGTTTTCAGTCTGGAAATGCCCAGCGGACAACTGGCGCAGCGTACTCTGTGCAGTTTTGCCCGGATTGACCAACGCAAATGGCGCAGCGGCCAGCTGAATAAAAGTGAAAAGGAACTTTTGCATGGCGAGTTGCAAAAATTTCAGAACACCAAGCTGTTTTTTGACGACTCCTCCGCCATCACAATCCCGGAAATGCGCGCCAAATGCCGCCGGATTAAAACTGAACACGGTTTGGGTTTAATCGTTGTGGACTATTTGCAGCTGATGCGCTCGGCGCGCCCCACGGAAAGCCGTCAGCTGGAAGTAGCAGAGATTTCACGTTCACTGAAAGCCCTGGCCAAGGAATTAGACGTACCGGTTTTGGCTCTTTCCCAGCTGGCGCGTACTGCCGAACAAAACAAGGACGGCACTCCCCTGCTCTCGCAGCTGCGTGAATCCGGCGCCATTGAGCAGGACGCTGACGTGGTTATCTTCATTAATAATAAACGCAGCGTTGGCGAGGAAAATCAGGACGCCGAGGGCAATCAGCAGATTAACGGCCAGATTGTAGAGGTTATTGTGGCTAAAAACCGTAACGGCCCGACTGGTTCTGATGATTTGCTATTTTTCCGCCAATATACGCGTTTTGCAGATATGGTGGAAGATTTTGTCGGCGAAGATGATGATTTTGCACCGTTTTAAGATATTTAATTTGAGGGTTGTAACATGGAATATATGGCTTTATATCGAAAATACCGCCCCACGCGCCTTTCCGATTTGGTTGGACAGGAACATGTGGCCAAAACACTGCTAAACGCTTTGAGCAATCAGCGCGTGGCGCATGCCTATATCTTCACTGGGCCGCGCGGCACCGGCAAAACCAGCGCCGCCCTGATTATGAGCCGGGCAGTAAATTGTCTGACCCCAACCGCCGAGGGCGAGCCCTGCGGCCAGTGCTCCGCCTGTCAGCGTATTCTCCATGGCACCTCCATGGACGTTATGGAAATTGACGCGGCCAGTAATCGTGGTATCAATGAAATGCGAGATTTGCGCGACGGTGTTAAATACCTGCCGGCGCAGGAAAAACGCAAGGTTTATATCATTGACGAGGTACACATGCTCACCACCGAGGCTTTTAACGCCCTGCTGAAAACGCTGGAGGAGCCGCCGGAACACGTTATGTTCATGTTGGCTACCACCGAACCGCATAAAGTGCCAACGACTATCCTGTCACGCTGTCAGCGCTTTGACTTTCACCGTATCGGCCAGCAGCAGCTTTTTGACCATTTGCAGCATTTGGTGCAGCTGGAGGGGCGCACAGCCGACGAAGCCGCATTGCGCCTGATTGCCCGGCGCGCGGAGGGCGGCCTGCGTGACGCTGTCAGCCTGTTAGACCAGTGTCTGGTGGCCTCCGAGGGCAATTTAAGCCAGAAAACCATTTCCGGCGTTTTAGGTATCGTTGATGAACGCTTTATTATGGCGATGGCCGAGGCCATTGCCGCGCATGACGGGCTGCGTATCATCAAAGGTGTGGAACTGCTGGCCAGCGAGGGACGAGATATGCGCCTGTTTTTGCAGCAGCTGCTGGAGTTTGTCCGGGAGCAGCTTCTGCTAAACATGAGCGGCCAGAAAACCATGCTAAATCGCCAACAGGCGCTGCAAATTCTGCGTGATTTGGTGGACGGCGACCAACGGCTGCGTTTTTCCCTGACCCCGCGCTTAACATTGGAACTGGCGTTACTGCAAGCGGCGCATTTGGAAAATGCGGCAATGTAAAAGTGCAAAATTTACTTGACCCAACAGCGCTTTATATAATATAATTAGAAGCAGGAAAATTAATATACAGGAATGATTAAGGGAGGACAAAAAAATATGGCTATGGATATGCAGGCAATTATGCGCCAGGCGCAGAAAATGCAAAGCGATATGACACGCGCGCAGGAGGAACTGCGTCAGACTGAAGTGGAGGGAAGCGCCGGCGGCGGCGCGGTTAAAGTTAAAGCCACCTGCGCCAATGAGATTACCGGTCTGGAGATTTCACCAGAAGTTGTTGACCCAGAAGATGTGGAAATGCTTCAGGATTTAATTCTGGCTGCTATTAATGACGCTATGAGCAAAGCGGCAGATATTGCCAATGAGCGCATGGGCAAGGTTACTGGCGGCATGAAACTGCCTTTTTAAGCGACAATGGCACTTTATTTTTACCCACCCTCAGTTGAGGAGCTAATTGCGGCGCTTACCAAGCTGCCCGGCGTTGGCCCTAAGACGGCGCAGCGTCTGGCTATGCATTTGCTGCACGCCAGAGAGGAAGACGCTGCCGGTTTGGCAGAGTCCATTTTACAGGCCAGAGAACGGGTACAGCGTTGCCATATCTGCGGCAATTTAACTGACGAGGAAACATGCCCGGTTTGTCAAGATGAGCAGCGCGACACCACCACTATTTGCGTGGTTGAGCAGCCCGGCGACTGCATTGTGGTGGAAAAAACAGGCCAGTATCAGGGGCTTTATCATGTTTTGCATGGCGCGCTTTCGCCAATGGAGGGAATTGGCCCCAACGATTTAAACATGACCAGCTTGATGCGACGGCTGCAAAACGGCAATGTGCAGGAGGTCATTATGGCCACCAACACCGGCGTGGAGGGCGAAGCCACTGCGCTTTATCTGGCCAGACAGATTAAACCGCTGAATATCAAAGTCAGTCGGCTGGCCTATGGCGTTGCTGTTGGCGGCGATTTGGAATATACAGACGAAGCCACTTTAGGCCGAGCCTTGCAAGGCAGACTTTCAATATAAAAAAGACAGACCAGAAAAATTTCTGGTCTGTTCTTTTATATCTCTGCGGCTCTGCCGTCCAATTTGTAAATGTAAACCATAACTTCCGCCACCGCACTATATAATTCCGGCGGAATTTCATGGTTCAATTCGGCTTGTGCATAAAGGGCACGTGCCACCGGCACATTCTCAATAACGGTAACCGAATGTTCCTCGGCCACACGCACAATTCGCAAAGCCAATTCGTCCATGCCTTTAGCCAAGACAATCGGAGCATTATCCTGCCCCAGCTTATAACGCAATGCCACCGCAAAATGGTTCGGGTTACGAATAACTACGTCAGACTGCGGAACCTGCTGCATCATGCGTGACTGCGCCATGCGCCGCTGCATTTCCTTAATTTTACCCTTAACCTGTGGGTCGCCCTCAATCTGCTTGTATTCGTCCTTGACCTCCTGTTTAGACATCTTCATTTCGCGCTCATAGTCCCACCACTGATAAAGATAGTCCAACGCGGCCAAAACCAGAAAGGCAACGCCCACTTTTAATATCATGAAAAATATTTCATTGAAAAAATGGCGGCAGGCATCGTTAATATCCATATAAAGGAAAGTGGCCGACTCATGCAAAATGCCCATCAAACAGGAATAAATCAGGTACAGAAGAACGCATATTTTTAATATGCCTTTAACGGCCTCCACCACACTGCGCAATGAAAAAAGCCGCTTAAACCCCTGCAAAGGGCTGATACGATTAAACTTAGGCTTCAACAACTCGGAAGAAACCAACATCTTAGTTTGCGCAAAAGTCGCAACTACGGTTACAAAAACTGTAATCATCAGCATCGGCCCGGCGCATTTAGCCAGGGCCGTTAAAAGCTGAAAAAACAAACCTTTTATATAATAATTATCAGTTTCCGCAAAGGGAGCCATTGAAACGCATTCAAAAGCGAAGTAAAACACACCATAAATCGTGGCAACCACAACAACAAACATCAAACGCAAAACCAGAGCGCTGCCAAAAAGCGTAGCTACCGCTACCGCGTCTTTACTGAGAAAAACGTGGCCTTTTTTTCGTTCGTCTTGTCGTTTTTTAGGTGTGGCTTTTTCGGTTTTGGAATCACCTGCCAAAGTTTAACCACCTCTGTGAACACTAAAATGTTGCCAGTTTATAAACTGTCAGCCGCCGTCTGCCCCTCGCCGGCACGCAGCTGATTATAGCGTTTCAAGCTATCGCTAAAATCATCTAAAACATTACGCCCGGTTACTGTGATTTCTACACGTCTGTTTTGACTGCGCGTTTCTTCCACATCATTAGGCGCAATCGGCCGATGTTGACCATAACCCACGCTAATCAAACGAGCCGGGTCAATCGTGCAATGAGTTTGAATATAATAGGTAGCCATAGCTGCACGTTCCGCAGCTAACATTCTATCTTCCTGGTCGCGATTTTTCCGGTTCGGGCTGGCCTGGGCCGTATGCCCCATAATGCGAATTTCATCAATAGCCGGTTTAACCTCCTCAAAAATAGAGGAAATATCGGATAGCACCTTTTCGCCCTCCGGACGTAGCGCATAACTGTTACCGCCAAAAATTACCGCATTTTCAAAGGAGATGAAAACATAGCCGTCACCTTGAATAACCTCAATACTTTGAGAGGAATCGCTTTGTTCAGCATACTCTTTCAGCTTCTCATAAAGCATATCCATAGCGCCGTCAATTTCTTCCTGACTGATAGCCTCCGGCATTGCGCCAGGCTGCATACCGGCGCCATCAACGTCATCAGCATCAGGACCTTTGTTGCCCTCAATATTCACCGGGTCTTTAATGGCATCCGGATTAAAGCTTTTTACCAAAGCCAGCCATTTCACCTCGTCAATAACCGATATGGAATACAGAAGTACAAAAAAGCACAGCAAAAGCGTCACCATATCGCCATAGGTGTCCATCCAGTTTGCGCCGCCGCCACCGCTTTTTTTCTTCTTCATCATCAGGCAGCCACCTCGCTTTCTTTATTCGCCGCCCTTTTTGCTGCTACCAGAATCAGCGTCACGCATCTTCTGCGCCACGAAAGTAAGCAGCTTTTCACGCAGCAGTTTGGGGTTCTCGCCTGACTGAATACAGGTAATGCCCTCAACAATAATCTGCTTGCACAAAACTTCTTCCTCATCACGGGTACGCAGGTTGTTGGCAATGGGGCCAAAAATCATATGCGCCAAAATACAGCCATAAAGGGTGGTAATCAAAGCAACGCCCATATCCTGGCCGATAGTGGAAGCACCGTCGCCGTCCAAAGACATGTTCTTCAGCATGTTAATCAAACCAACCAATGTACCAATCATACCAAAAGCCGGGGCCACAGAAGAACCTTTTTCATAAAGAGAGGCCGCAGCATCATGCCGAGCCGACATGCATTCGATATCGTTTTCCAAAATACTGCGAACACGGTCTGGGTCGTTAGCGTCCACAATCAGCATAATCGCCTGCTTAAAAAACGGATCCTCCTGGTCATTCGCCAAACCCTCTAAAGCCAGCAAACCGTCTTTTCTGGCCGCCTGCGCCAACTCCACCAGTTGGTCAATATAATAGGTGGGATTGTTCTTTTTAACATCAAGCATAACTTTAAAATGCCCAGGAATAGATTTTAGCATACTGGCCGGGAAACAAGCCACAACAATCGCAAACGTACAACCGATAACAATCATAACGCTGGGGCCGTCGACGAAGTTCATAATCTTGGTAAAATCATAGGGCGGGAAACCGTTGGCCATACCCAAAAGCATAACCACGATTGCAACTAGAACACCAATAATATATGTTATATTCATTTTTCGTTCCAATCCTCACGTTTTTTACTTTATTATTTTCTGCGGTCAACGACCTGCACTGTCCGGTGGATATCCATAATCTTGGCGTTATAATCCGCGATTTTCTGAATTATTTCATCTTCAGACTCCTGAACCAAATAATAATCATGGTTCATCATCACGACTTTACACTCCGGAATTAACTCAATCAACTCAATCTGATTATGATTAATCAAAAACCGTTCGCCATTCATTTTGGTTAAAACTATCATTTTGCGCACCCTCTCCCTGAACATTTAATAACACGCCACCCGAGGCAGGGTTTTGCTGCCCCGGCTTGCCTGTTTATTTACATTTTTTAGCGTTTAAGATTTACCAGTTCCTCCAGCATGGAGTCTGTAACTGTAATGATACGCGTATTGGCCTGATAACCGCGCTGCATCATAATCATGTTGGAGATTTCAGTAGCCAGCTCAGTACCGGAACTTTCCAGGCCGTTCGGCACCAAATTAGTACTCTTAGTGGAACCAATAGTATATTTATTCTTTCTATCGGTAGTACCGCCAGCACCACCAGCGCCATTATTATTAGCATCAAGCTTGGCGTCTGAAGGCAGATTTTCAAATTCACCCATTGTGAAAACGCTCAAATCGCCAGCACCGTCCATAGCACGATACAAACGGCCGTCCACGTGAGTTACACCATTGGGGTTATCAACCTTACCAAGAGCAATATAACCAACCACAATCTGTTTATCGGTTTCATCAACAACACCAGTCAACTGGCCATTTTCGTTAATAGTAAAGCTGTTCAGGATTGCTCTCTTGGTAACAGTAACATTGTTAGCGCCGCCACCACCAGTGCCATTGCCAACGGTATCACCAACTTCCGGGTCGTCAACGGTGTTATCACCCTCTGTGGGCCAAACAACGTCACCATTGCTGGCCAGCATGGGTACACGTAAAGGCGTTAAAATACGAGAAGTAACAGTCGGCTGTTTATTAGGATCTACATCAGCACCGTTATTAGCACCGCCATTGGCATTTTCTGGCTCAACCTCCAGCCAGCCATAAACAACATTGCCATCGTGGTCGCAAAGGTAACCGTCCGCGCGAACTTCCAAGTCACCCAAACGGGTTAAGTAAAGGTTTTTCAGGTCATTATTATTCTCAAATGTCAAATCCTTGGGACCAACCAGCAAAAAACCATCGCCGTCAATCGTAACATCGCCCGGCTTACCGGTAGGCGTATAGTTTTTAGTACTCATATCAATATCAACCGCGCCCACGTTTGTACCATAACCAATCTGAGCCGGGTTCGTGCCACCAGTAGTTAACGTACCGTTAGAACCGGTTTTAACATTGGTGTAAAGTTCCTCATTAAAAACATAACGTGATGCTTTATAAGCGTTGGTATTAATATTAGCAATATTGTTGCCGATTACGTTCAATGCACTCATGTGTGAACGCAAACCGGAAACCGCTGCATACATTGCGCCTGTCATATTATTAAAAACTCCTCTCTCTCACAATACCTTAAATTTTGAGCCGCAGGTGGGAGGCCGTCAATCCGGCTGCCTCCCTGCAATTTCCAAATTAAGACCAATTACAATAAAATTGCGGCGTCAATATTCGTAAATATTTTTTCTTTCATTTCATCTTGGGTAATAGTGGTGATTACTCGGCTGTGCGGAACATTGATAATAAAAGCCTGTTCTGCGCCAAAGGCCAAAATATTCACCGCGCCTTTTTCCTGCGCTTTTTCAACTGAACCAGCCAGCTTATCCATCAAATCCGGCGTCAGTTCAATACCGCGTTCCTCAACCCTGTTCAGCGCATGCTTGGAAAAATTAACCTGCTGCGCGGCCGGCGCGGTCTGCGCATTTGCTGCCTCGCGCAACATCTCGCCAAAAGCGACCTTGGGCTGTTGGGGTTTTGTATTGTTAACGACAGCTGTTGTTCCCTGTGCCAATCCTATGCGATTAATCACTGCCGTTCACACCTCCTATTATTCACTACAAATGAAACCTGTGCCAAGCTACACTCAACTACACTTAAATTATATTCGGCTTGACTATGCCCAGTGCATACTTATGCCGGGCTTTGTTTGGCTGTACTACGCCATACGAACTTCCGGGTTAGCCTGGGCTTCACCATTATTGGTCTGAGAATTATCGCCGTTATCAGGTTTATTATCCGGTGTTTCCTCCGGCTTGGTATCCGGCGTTTCTTCAACCTTATCGTCCGTATTATCACCAGGTTTATCAGGACCCTCAACCTTATCATCATCTGTATTCGGCTTATCCGTGCCATTGCCCGGTTTTTCAGGGTCTTTTACCTCCGGCAATTTACCAACCGCCATAACGTCAGAAAGCTTATAAACGTCATCGCCTATAAAAATAACCTGCTCACCGTTCAGCTGACCGGTACCAGTCACCACGCCAACAGTTTCTTTAAGCTCGCCGCCGGTATACTGACCAATCGTAACCGTCTGGCCAACCAGAGAAGAAGCATAATTCAGAACGCTGGTATCATTAATCAGGGCGCTAATATCCGTAATCGCCTGAATAACTGAAATCTGTACCATCTGGTTCATCATATCCGTGGTAGAAGCAGTGTTATCAATGTCCTGATTTTGAAACATCGCACACATCAAAGTTAAAAAATCAGTAGTATCCAAATCCTTGCCAGCTTTTTTACTGGTACTATGTGTAGTCTGTAAAATTTGTTCAGGCTGACCAAGAATGGAGGAAACGTCATTCATAAACGCCATACTTTTCACCTCTGTTTGTAATTATATTTGTAAAATTTTTTACTCAATGTCAATCAGACCCAAACGCAGCTGCTGCATAAAATCAATCTGCGCCGTTGCCGAATTTTCATCATTCTGCTGCCGGTGCTGTTCCTGATTTTGCTGATTTCCCTGCCGTTCCTGCTGATCCGGGTTCAAAAACTGTTGAGCGTTTTGCTCCGGCAGACGGTTTTCAACCTCCACACGCACCTGTCCCTGCATATTGCCAGCCAACAGATTTTGCAGACTATTGCTATGTTTATCCAAAAGTCCGGCGGCTTTTTCCGTAATCACACTCAAAATAACACTTAAAGTGCCATCAGTCAGTCTGGTTATTTCTACCGTAATGTTACCCAGATTTGCCGGCGTTAAATTAATCGTCACGCGAGATTCGCCCTGATTAATCGCCTGGTTAATCTTCTGCGCCAACTGCTCGGCGGCGTCATCAGCCTGCGGATTTAACGGCTGCTCGGCCTCCATAACTTTCACCGGCACAGCGTCATTGCTGGCAAAAACCGGCGTCTGCATGGCGGCTGCGGCGTCATCACCGCCCTCCTCCGTCAAATTCTGCTGCGGCGCATTGCTTTCTGCGGTTACAACCTTAAACTCCGGCTGTGTATCCGCGGTTTGCGTCTGCACCTGCTGAACATTCTGACCAGCTGTTTCCGGCTTTACCGTATTAACAGTCTGCATAGCAGAAGCCAAAGTTGTGGTTTCAGTTTGCTGCTCCGGCGCTGCCGTCTGCACAACCTGCGCATTAACCGGCTGCTGTACCTGCACTTCAGTCTGAACCTGTGGCATAGCGACTGTGGTCTGCTGTTCTGCATTAACAGGCAAAACTGCTTCATTCATCACCGTCTGCGGCAACACAACAGTTTCCACTGGTGCAGCCATTTCCTCGGCTGGAACAACCAAAGGCATAGTCGGTACAGGCTGGCTGGTTACCAGTGCCGCCGCCAAAGCCTGCTGATTTTCCTGCTGACTCTGACTGGTTTGCGTATTCTGCTCTGACTGGTTTGGCTGTTTAGCTGTTTCATCTGTTGTCTGAGCCGGTTTTTGGCTGTCGGTCGGCTTATCCTGCGTTTGATTTTGCGGCTTGCTGTTATCCACCGGCTTTTTATCACCAGCAGCCTGTTGCAGCATATCCTCAAAACCAGTACCGGCGCCATTAGCCACTGCCTCGCCTACAACCTTGGGATTTTTCTGCACCGCACCCAACAGTTGATACATGGAATTTACATTCATCTCCTTCACCTCCTTTCAATGAAGACTACACTATATGTATACGCCATTTTTCAGGCATTTCCTGCAAAATTTTAAATGAATAATACTGTTATTATCAAGCATTCGCCATAAATCTTCTGGCCGCGGTCAAGTCGTCAATAAAACGCTCCTCGTCCTTTTGCAACTCTTTCAAATATTCCTTATGTTTAATATCACGCAATTTCTCCAAGGTAGCCGTTTCTGTTCGTGATTCAATCACCCGGCTGCGTTTTTCCTCCTCAATCCGCTGCAACTGCCTTAAACGCTCCTGCTCGCGATTTTCCTCGCGATGCAAAGCTTCCAAACAATCCTGATAAAGCTGCAACTCCAAAATATTCAAACCCACAGCTTTTTTCTGCCGGTATTCATTCTCATACTCGGTACGTCGGTTCTGAACATCATTATATACAGCCTCCTGCGCGCGCGTTTGCGCCACGGCCGCCCCATGCTCTACCAGACGATTTTCCAAAACCTGTTGTTTATAATCCATTACGGTATCTAATTTGAATTGAAACTTCTTCATGACTTCTCTCCCAATATTTTAGGGTAATTCAGCAATCGCTAAACATTCCCGATAATCCGGCGCATCTCCGCCAAACACTGCTCATAAGAGAAAGACTCATTAATGCCCTGCATTAAATATTGATTAATTTCATCAATTTTCGTTAAGGCAAAATCCAGACGCGGATTACTACCGGATTTATAAGCCCCTATCGAAACCAAATCAGAATTTTTTTCATAAACACTTAAAATATCACGCAAACGTGAAGCCAGACGCTGATGTTCCTCTGGAACCAGTTCAATCATCAAACGGGAAATACTGGAACTAATATCAATCGCCGGATAATGGTTAGCCGCCGCCAAACTGCGCGAAAGCACGATATGACCGTCCAAAATACCGCGAACAGTATCGGCAATCGGCTCATTTGTATCATCGCCCTCAACCAACACGGTATAAATGCCGGTGATTGAGCCTTTTTTGAAATTACCGCTGCGCTCCAAAAGCTTGGGCAGTTCGGCATAAATTGACGGAGTATAGCCACGCGCCACCGGCGGTTCGCCAATCGCCAGGCCAATTTCACGCTGTGCCATAGCAAAACGTGTTAAAGAATCCATCATCAATAGAACATCATAACCCTGATCCCGAAAATATTCAGCAATACCAGTCGCCACTGATGGACAGCGCATACGCAGCATCGCCGGCTGGTCAGAGGTCGCCACCACCAAAATGGAGCGACGCATGCCCTCCTCGCCAAGGTCCTTTTGAACAAACTCCAGAACCTCGCGGCCACGTTCACCTACCAGCGCAATGACGTTAATATCCGCCTTAACATTTTTGGCAATCATACCCAGCAACGTACTTTTACCTACGCCGGAACCGGCAAAAATGCCCATACGCTGACCTTTGCCAATAGTGAGCAGCCCATCAATAGCTTTTACGCCAAATTCCATGCGCTCCCGAATTGGCGGCCTGGTCAGCGGATTTATGTAACCGCCGCCAATACAATAGGAAACACCGCCGCTGAAAGAACCCAAATCATCAATCGGCTGCCCCAACGCATTAATAATGCGGCCTTTCAAAAACGGCCCAACGCGTAAACGCAACTGCTGACCAGATGTTCGCACAAAATTGCCGGCAGAAATACCGCTCATTTCAGAATAAGGCATGAGTAACACCCGGTCATCGCGGAAGCCAACCACCTCGGCATTAATCTGACCTCCGGATTCGCCACTGTAAATACGACAAATATCGCCAACCGCCGCCTTAAGGCCACTGGCCTCAATGGACATGCCCACAATATTCTCAATTTTCCCGGTATGACCAATCGTTTCAGCCTGCTGAACTTGCCTGATTATACGCTTAAACATAGTTTAGTTTTCTCCCACAGCATTTTGAATAACTTCTCGGATATTGTCCATCTGGGTAGAAACACTGGCATCAATAATTTCATCTGGCATTTCAATAATACACGTACCAGATTCATCATCAGCCATCGGAATAATACGTATTCTATTGGATAAATGCCCAAGCGCCGCCGTCAACTCCGGCGTTGAAAGGGAAATGTTTTTGGTATCACAATCAGCAATATAAATCTGCACCCACTCACAGCGGCGATGTTTCTCCGTTGCCGAGTCAATCATGCGCAGCAAAATATCGCCGCTGGATTTTAAGCTAACTCGAATTACCTTTTCAGCCACGGCCAGGGCTAAATCACGCAAATCCTCACGCGTATCCTGCAAAACCAAATCGCGCGAATGAACAGCCGCCTCCAAAAAGCGTTTAACTTCAGCACCCTGTTCAACCACCTGACGCTCTATTTCCGCCTGCGCTTCAGACATCGCCGCCGCCATGCCCTCCGCAAATCCACCATTATAACCGTCCGCCCTGGCGGCCCTGAAAAGTTCATGCACCTCGTCTTCGGCATCTTTAAGCGCCTTTTCTTTAATTTGCTCAGCCTCCAGACGCGCCGCCGCCAAAATGGCTTCTGCCTGAACTCTGGCAAAATCCAGTGGCGTCGATTGACGCAGTTCTGGCGCTGGCAGTTCTTCATCAACTGCCAAATCAGAGGGGTCATCTTCAGCCGTCGCATCAGGTTCATCTGTCAAATTTTCATCACTGCCAAAGCCTTGAAAATCCGAATCATCTGCTGCAAAATCATCTATATCTTCAAATTCCGCCGCCGTATTGCGCTTTTCGTCCCCATCGTCCAGCTCATTGGCATCCGTAAAAACATAGTTAACAGCGGGGGGCTTCATAAAACGCTTAAAAATACTAGGCAATTATATCGTCCTTTCCGCCCTTCATAATAATAACTTCGCCTTTTTCTTCCAAACTGCGAATAATATTCACAATACGCTGCTGTGCATCTTCAACATCTTTCATACGAACATTGGTTGTAATTTCCAAATCGTCCTTGATACTCTCAGCCATACGTCCGGACATATTTTTGAACAGCTTATCGGCAACTTCCGCATTGGCCGCCTTAAGCGAAAGAACCAAATCGCGTGGGTCGCAATCGCGAACAAAACGTTGTACGGAGCGGTCGTCCATGGTGATAATATCCTCGAAAACAAACATGCGTTTCCGGATTTCTTCGGCCAACTCGTCGTTGGAGGCCTCCAAACCATCGAAAATACTCTTTTCATTGGCTCTGTCCAAATTGTTCATAATATCGGCCACAAAGTCGATACCGCCAACCTGTACATTGCTGCTGTCGAAAATATTAGCAAAGCGTCGGGTCATTTCCGCCTCAATAATCTTAATAGCGGTGGGGCTGGCGCTTTCCATCTGCGCAATACTTTCCACAACCTGAATTTGCCGTTTACCCTCCAGCTGAGAAATCACAGCGGCCGCTTTATCCGGGTCAACATAGGAAAGTACTAAAGCAATCGTCTGCGGCCGCTCATGCTGCAAAGCTGAAAACAACGATTTGTCATTCGCCTTATTCATAAAGGAGAATTCGCGGTTCTTCAAAGACTTGGTAACCTTATCCAACAAAGAAGCCGCCGCCTGCTCGCCAAAGGCCTTTTGCAAAACGGTGCGTGCATATTCCAAACCGCCCTCGGTAACCGCCTTATTGGTCATGCACATCTGATAATATTCGTTCAGAATTTCCTCGGTTAATGCAGCGTCCAAAAAACCCAGTTTTGCAACCTCCAGCGTAACCTGCTCAACCTCCTCCGGCTCCATGTGTTTATAAAGCAATGAAGCCTTATCCACACCCAGGGCAATAATCACCGCAGCCGCTTTTTGCGCGCCGGTTAAATCTTCCATTTTAGTAATTATCTCAGGCATTGGGCAAACCTCTTTTCATCAACGCTTCAGGAATTATCTCAACCATTTTCCTCTTCTTTCAACCAGTTCTTCACCATCAAAGCGGCAATTTCCGGGTTGTTCTCTGCAAAACGACGAACATCTTTACGCAGCTCCATACTGCGCTCGGTATGGATATCCATAATATCCGCATTGACCTCCGGCACCTGCACCTGCATAGCCGCCAGAGCAGCCGCTTCTTCGGCCTCCTGCGCCAAACGCTTCTTCTTGCGATGACGGCGGATTAACAAAATCACAATCAACAAAATCAACAGGAACAGAATAGCGCCGGCAATCGCTGCATACAGCACCCAAGCATACTCATTAACTATCGGTTCAATCGGTTCAACCTGTTCAATCGGCCATGGACGTACCAGCAAAGCAACCTTTTCATTCTGCTGCTCAACTGTAATGCCTGCCGCCCGGGCAATCGCCGCAATCGTTGCATCTGTCGGCACAGACTCCGGCTGGGCATTAATTGCCACCGTCACCATAACATTGGTAACCGTACCGCCGGCGCTTTCGCGCTGTATCGTCTGCTTGTTATTATCGTATGTATCCTCGCCGCTGGCGCTCAGGTCGCGCTCCTGACCATCAGGCTGATAACCCTCTTCCACATATGTAGAAATATCAGAGTTAGTTTCAGTACCAACCGCGCCGCCAACCGTCTGGTCTTCCTCACGACCAATATTATAACTGTAAACCCGGGTACCGATAATGCCGCGCAAACCGTCGTTGCCCACCACAGCATTTTCCGGCACCGAATAATTAATATCTTCCTCATAAACCTTGCTGACGTCAACCGTGGCGTTAACAGCAATGCTCAAATTTTCTTCGCCATAAGAATCGCGCAGCGCGGTCAAAACCTCAGTACGAATTTTATTGCTTACCTGCTCTTCCAAGGCCATCTTAAGGCGCGCCGAATCGGCAAAATCCAGATTGCCGTCGCCGTTGTAAGAATTGCCATGGTTATCCTCAATGGTTACATTCTCCACCACCAGGCCCTGCACGGCATTGGCCACCAGCCGCCGGATAGAATCCGCCGTCTTGTTATCCAGACTTTTTTTAGTACTTTCCAACTCCACAAAAACCGACGCGCTGGCCTCAATTGAAGCGTTGCGGTTCAGAACGTAATCGTTATTAACACCAGTGGCAATATTCACACTGGCGTTCTGAATACCGTCAAAGCAGCGGATAACGCTGGCCAGACGGTCCTGCAAATCAAACAGATACAGCATCAGCCGGTCTGATTCCGTGGACAGGGAGGTAATATTACCCAAATACATCTGATAACCCAGGTCACTGCTGGGATACCCCTGCATTAAAAGTTGAGCTTTGAGGGTTGGTTCCTGATTTTCCGGCACCAGGATTGTATCATTATTTTCCACCCGATAAGTCTTAATTCCGGAATCATTCAGGTATGTAAGAATAGAGGTCATATCCTCACCGGTCAACCCCGTAAAAAGCGTTGTATATGGCCTTGTCGACATAACCGCCACCAAAGCAATAATGGCAATCAACATCGTACCAAGCGCAATGGCAATCAGTCTTTTGGTCTTTTTACTGAACTTGCCAAAGAACTCTTTAATCCGTGGCCATAGTTGTTTCAGTTTCTCTTCCACACAATCTGCCTCCGCAACGTCCAATATTCGGCTTTTACCGCCAATATATTCTATTATAGAACATTTGCAATCTTTTTTCAAGTCTTATCCTGAAAAAACAACAAATTTTCACTCTGGAAATTACAGGACTTGAAAAATTTTTCTAAATATTTAACTTTTTTAGCCAAAAACCGTCAATTTATCTTAAAAAAGACGTACAACACGTGCATTTGCTGTAAAATAAACGTAACCCTCTTTAACAGGCTGACCACAGGCGCGCTGCAAAGCCCAGCGATAAACCGCCAGCTGCAAACCATATTCCTCGCGCACCTGTTCAGCGCTTTTGTTACGGTTAGCGCCTGATTTATAGTCCACCAAAACCCAGCCGTCCGGCTCCGCAAAGGCCAAATCCAACACGCCCTGCAAAAAAACCGTTTCCTGGTCCAGCTGCACTCCGGCCGAATTTTGCGTCTGTCCCTGCAAATCCAGCCAGGCCGCCAAATCCACACCCAACGCCGTCAAATCAACCAGCTTTAACCCGGCCACAAAGCGCTGCTCACGCAGCACCTGCCCGGCCTGCTGCTGATAACTGGCTAACATACGCCGGCCCAACGGCTGCAAAAAGAACTCCGCCAACACGGCCGGCTCTTTCGCTACCGCCCGAATAACCGACTCATCGGTGCAGCCTGCGCTCAACTCGGCCAACAACCCCTGCAAATATGCAGCAACCGCCGCCAATGCCACCTCTGAATTATCAGCCTTTACCATATCCGCCAAAATACCCAAATCTGCTTTTTGCAGCAATTCATGCACCATACGGCCATATGCGGCATACCACTCCAAATTTCGCTGACCGCCCGATTTTTCTGGCCGAGTCTGAACCGTTTCCTGCAAATTTTCAGCAAACTCCTCGGCTATAAGCTGGTTTTGCATAACCGTATCCGCATCTACTGCGTCCTCCGGCAAAGGCAACAGCCGCTTAAAGGCCGTCACGCTCCATTTAACCGGCAGCTTCGCCAAATCCGCCGCCGCATAACTTCTGTTCAGCGCACCGGCAATCTCCTCGTCTGCCACCGTTTCATCATCAGCACTGCCCAGCCAGCTGTCAAAATCAAATTTTTCCGCCAGCGCCAGATTTTTAGCCATCTTATCCAGCGCGTCCAGACTATTAATGAATTTTAAATGCCAGCGGCCCTCAACACCGGGCTGCTCCCATACAACATTCTGATAACGATTTAAATCACGCAGCATCTTACCGTCCGGGTGCCGCAGCAACGCCGCGCAAAGCCAGGGCAGAAAACTACGGTTTTTAATCAGAAAGGCGGCCGAAACCCCAGTTGAACCATCTTCCTCCTCTGAAAGGCCAGCCAAAGTATTAATCAAATTCATCAGTGAGTTTATTGTCCCCACCAAATATAGTTTATGCTCGGCTCTGGTCATTGCCACATAAAGCAGGCGCAACATCTCCGCCAGACTTTCCCAGCGCGATTTCCGGGCGATAATATTAAAACCAAAGGTGGGATATTTACGCCGGCCGACCAAATCAACCCGGCGCATGCCCAAGCCCAAATTACGATGCAACAGAATATCACGCCGAAAATCTTCTTCATTAAAAGAAGTGCCAAGTCCGGCCACAAACACCACCGGAAACTCCAACCCCTTGCTTTTATGAATACTCATCAAACGCACAGCCTCCACGACCGTATCCGTAGCCGCCGTGTGCTGTTTGCCAGCCGCCAGAAATTTCAGAAAACGCCCCAGACCAATACCGCCAGCCGCGTCGTATTCACCAGCCAAACGCTGTAACTCACGCAAATTGCGGCGGCGCAACCGACTGCCCGGCAAAAGCCCCAAAAGTTCCGGCAGCGCCGTAGCGTTATAAAGATAAACCAGCAAATCGGCCACGCCCAACTCCTGACTGCGGCGGCGCCACTCCGCCAAATGCTGAACAAATTGCAGCAGCCGACCGTCATGCGATTGCGTCAACCCCAAATAAAGCGAACTGGGGTTCAAAATATGCAAATCAGCCAACTCGGCCAAACTCAACCCAACCAGCGGTGAATGAAGCACCGAAGCCAAAGCAATATCCTGACGCGGATTATCCAAAACCGCCAACAAGCTGCAAACCACCTGGACTTCCGGCAGACTCAAAAAATCGTCATAGCCTTCCGTATGGCAGGGAATGTCCCAACTGCGAAAAACCCGGCTGAAAGTGGGCGCCCAGGTGCGCACGGCACGCAGCAAAATTACCATATCCTGCCAATCGCGCCCCCGTTCATGCTCCTGCTGAATTTTCTGCGCCAAAACCTGCGCCTCCAGCTCCGCCGTATGCATATCCGCCAGCCAGTTGTTAAGCGTCTGGCCGTCCGATAAATCCGCCCTGTTTTCAGTTTCTTCCTTATTATAACTATCTTCAGGCGCAGCATCTTTCGTCCATTCATAACTATCCGCCGCCGCTTGTACCGCCGACTTATCAATAATCAACAGTTCCACCGGACAGGCCGGCAGTTCTGGCCGACCACAGTGCAGCATAGCCGCATCGTCATAATTGATTTCCAGGTTGCCGCCAGACATCAGTTGGGCAAAAACAAAATTAACCCCGGCCAAAATAGCCGATTGACTGCGAAAATTACGGCTCAAATCCACGCGTCGGCCGCCCTCGCCCCGGCCATAAGCCGCAAAACGCTGCAAAAACAGCCCCGGCTCCGCCAGCCGAAAACGGTAAATGCTCTGCTTGATATCACCCACCATAAAACGGTTGTTACCATTGCTCAACAGCGTCAGAAGTCTTTCCTGGACTTCATTAATATCCTGATATTCGTCCACCATAATCTCAAAAAAACGCTGTTGCAGGCTGGCTGCCACACCCAACTGCTCATTTTGCAGCAAATCCAGAACATAATGCTCCAAATCGGCAAATTCCAGCAAACGCCGACGGCGCTTGGCCTGCTGCCAGGCATGGTAGAAATTCAGCGTCAGGTTAATCAAAGCCTCCGCCAGCGGCGCCTGTTCCTGCAATTCCGCCGCCAAAGTGCCACGTATAATCGGCGCGGCCTCAAGCAGCAAAGCTGCCACTCTGTCCTTGACCTGATTGCGCAGCAGCCGCACACGCTCCTTGTCCTCCGGGTCCGGGTTATCTTTCTTCCGAACAGCCGGCAGGCGCTTAAACTCCAGCTGTGCCAAAGCTGCCAGCCCGGCCAAAAGACCCTCGGTTGCCGTCAAAGTTGCCGCCTGACGCAACATTGCCGCTTCTTGCGTCAAAAGCGGCAGATAAGACGCCAGACCAGACGTTTCCGCCAAGTTTTGCGCCGTCTGATAAAGCTTGCTCAAATCGGCCAGCTCGTCCTGCAAACATTCCGCAAAATAGGCCAGCCAGTTTTCCGCCTGCCCCTGCTGATAGACCGCCACCAAACCGGACAGCCAGCCCTCAATATCCGGCATGCTCTGCCCAAACTCAATCAAACGCAGCACCAACGCCCTGATATTATCATCACCCAGCCCCCGGCTGTAATGCCGCAGCAACAGGCGCAGACCAGAGTCCGGCTCGGCATAGGCCGCCTCAAAAACATCGTCTAAAACCTTTTCACGCAACAAATTGAGTTCGCCCTCGCTGCCAATATGACTTTTAGCGTTCAAATCCAGCGCATAACCATATTCTCGCAGCAAGTCCAGACAAAAAGCATGAATTGTCATAATCTTGGCGCGCTGCAACAGAACCAGCTGCCGGGTCAGGTGTTCAGCCGCCGCATTACTTTCCAAATCAGCATTACGCATAAGCGCTGCCAGCCGCTCACGCAAAGACTGCGTCAAACGCTGACGCATCTCCGCCGCCGCCGCGTTGGTATAAGTCAACACCAACAGACGGTCAACGTCCACCGGCTGCGCCAAATCCGTAATAATGCCCATAATGCGCTCAATCAAAACCGCCGTTTTACCGCTGCCGGCACCGGCCGCAACCAGCAGGTTACCGCTGTTTTTCTGCATCGCCGCCAGCTGTTCATTTGTCCAGGCCATAGTTAACTCCCTCAATTTGCTGTTTAATCATATGCTGTTTATTTTATAAATATTAATACTTTTAAGACCGTTTATTAAACGTCCTCGCCAAACTCCTGCTGCCAGCGATGCATGACTTCCGTCTGGCTGATTTTATCCACCGTGCGGCTCTGCTTCTCCACCGCCAAATCCACCGCACAAACGCTGTAATAATCGCAGTATTCACAAATCAGCCGGCCATTCCGCTCCAAAGGCAGTTGCCGGATTTCCCCGGCCTGCAAACGCTCCACACTGTTGGCCGCCTGCTTGCGCAGGCAATGCTGCATAAAACTATATTCTGCCGGCAAAAGTCCCAGCGAGTTTCGGCCAAAACTGCTATCGCGTTTCCAATAAACCGACATGGTCTTCGCATACTTGCCTGGCTCCAAATTACGCTCGGCCAGCAACAATGCTTCCATATCCAAAATAGCCAGCCCCTGCAACTTAACGCTGGCGCCCTCCTCTGCCCAAGACTGCACATTCTTAACAATCTCCTGCACCGGCACATAAAACATGCCGGCCGGGCGCAGTTTCTGGCTGCCGGCTTGCAGCAAAGCCTCCAAATACAAAGGCAACTGCCAGTTCAGACCATAATATATATCAGACAAATTCAGCGTTTTATTCTGCATTTTATAATCAATAATCCGCACAAAATCAGCATCACTGCCAGCCGCCACGTCCACGCGGTCAATAACGCCGCGCAGTTCCACCTGCCGGCCGTCAGCCAATTCCAGACGCAGCGGCTGCAAGCCGCCTCGCTCACCAAAACCCAACTCAAAACGATGTGGCTGAAAACTGCCGGCCGCCAAATTAGCCGCCATATCCAGCAGGCTTTGAGTCACAACCGCCACAATTTTTTCCGCCATATAACTGTTTTTGCTGCTATCCGCCAAAATCTCGGCCAAACCGCGCTCCGCAAACTGCTGCAAAGTCTGGCGCACCAACGGCTCCAGCGTCTGCGCTGTCAAATCCGCCCAAACGCAATTCTCCTGCACCAGCTGCTGCATAACCTCTGACAAAATATAGTGATAAAGCGTACCAACG
Source organism: uncultured Peptococcaceae bacterium (assembly GCA_947647555.1). Classification (GTDB taxonomy): domain Bacteria; phylum Bacillota; class Dehalobacteriia; order UBA4068; family UBA4997; genus Avidehalobacter. The sequence continues at coordinate 32,326 of CANSKT010000010.1, forward strand.
TCGGCCGTTTGCAGCTTAAATTCCGGCCGCGGCGCCAAAGCCAGACCATAAGAAACATAATATTTGCAGGGACAGCTGTTAAAACGCTCCAAACGGGAAACGCTGGTCGAAACACTGCCA
>CANSKT010000011.1 GCA_947647555.1 uncultured Peptococcaceae bacterium
AAAGGAGAGTGTCGCAAAGAAACCGCCGGAATTGTCTAAGGCGGCAGAGCCAGCCCAAACACCGGCCTCAGATGTTAAGCCAAAGTCAGAAGAACCTGTTAAACCTGTGGCTGATGTTAAAGCAGCCAAGGCGGCAGAGGCAGCAAAAGCACCGGCAGCAGATGTTAAGCCAAAGCCGGAAGAACCTATTAAAACTGCGGCTGAAGCTAAAGCAACCAAGGCGGCAGAGGCAACCAAAGCACCGGCAACAGATGTTAAGCCAAAGCCGGAGGCGGTTCCCGAACAGGAAGTAGAAATCCCCAAGGATTTTAAAATGCCGATTAATCAAAAGGCCAGCGAAAGCGTTACCACCCTGCCTTTGCATGAAATTAAATCCTTTGAGGGGCATCCCTTTAGCGTTAAGGACGACAAGGATATGCAGGAATTGGTGGAGAGTGTTAAACGATTTGGCATTTTAGAGCCGGTAGTAGTTATTCCCTGCAAGGAATACGGTTACGAAATGGTATCCGGCCACCGGCGCTTGCGTGCTTGTCAGCTGGCCGGTATCACCAGAATCCCGGTAATCGTCCGTAATTTAGATCGCGATGAGGCGATTATTTCAATGGTGGACGCCAACTTGAAACGTGAAAATATCACGCCGATGGAAAAAGCCAGAGCCTATGAAATGAAGCTTGCGGCAATGAAACGCAAGGCCGGGCGGCGTTCTAAGGCCGAGGCGGCTAAGGGCGAAAAGCCTGTTCATGCTATTGACGAGTTGGCTAAACAGACCGGCGAGAGCCGTCCCACAATTCAGCGCATTGTCCGGCTGAATAAGCTGGAGCCGGAATTACAGCAAATGGTGGATAAAAAGGAACTGCCGGTAAACACCGCCGCAGATATATCTTATCTGAAAAAAGAGGAGCAAAAGGCGTTGGCCGACGCTATTCAAAAGGAGGCGAAAGTTCCCTCTGGCACACAGGCGGCAGAATTGAAAAAAGCCAGTCAGGCCGGAACGCTGACCCAAGAGAAAATCCACCAAACCGTTGCGCCAACCAAGCGTGAGGAAAATCCACCGCTAAAGGTTACTTTCAGCGACGATGAACTGCGCGCCTATTTCCCGGATAAAGGCGTTACCGTACCTGACGTTAAACGGGCGGTGTTTGAGGGTTTGGATTTGCGCAAGCGGGTTTTGGAGCGGCAGAAAGCCAATGCCCAGCAGGGCAAGAATACGCCTGCAAAAAATCAGATGGCGAGGTGATGAGCAATGAAAGTATTGATGGTAGAGGCGGGTTTTGCCCCCTATGAAGCGGAAATAAACGGCCTTAAAGAAATGCAGCAGGCGGTTGGCGGGCGTATTCAGGCAATCTATCCTTTTGAGGAGCAGGTTGGCGTTGTCTGCAATGAAGAGGGCATTTTTAACAATCTGCCTTTTAACCGTAGTATGCCCGGCGGTTACGAGGGCGTGTTCGGCAACTTCTTTGTCTGCGGTTTGGGTGAGGAGGACTTTTGTTCTCTAACGCCGGAGCAAATGCAGAAATACAAAAAGTTTTTTCATAATGCAGAAATTCTGTTGGGAACTGATGGCAAGGGTTTGGTTACGCTTAAAGTTGAACCACAGATAAAGGGCAAAAAGGCGGCAGAAAAGCGGCGGGATACGCCGCCCGGCAGGGAGTGAGGGCGGATGGCGGATTATCCAACACGAGAAGAACGCTTAAAGGAGATAACCGACAAGCTGGAAAAGGGTATTGTCGATTTGTTTCAAAGCGGACGTTATGCTGAATATCTGGCTGTTATGGCTAAATTTCATAATTATAGCTTTGGCAATATCCTCCTGATTATGGCGCAATGCCCTGACGCCAGCCAAGTGGCCGGATATAACGATTGGAAACGTAAATTTGGGCGGCAGGTCAAAAAATTTGCCAAGGGTATTAAGATACTCGCTCCCTGCCCATATAAACAGCGGATAGAAAAAACCAAAGTTGACCCGGCCACGCAAAAGCCAATTATTGGAGCGGACGGCCAGCCGGAAACGGTGGTGCATGAGGTCAAAAAAACCTACTATAAAATAGTAACGGTTTTTGACGTGCAGCAAACCACAGGCAAGCCACTGCCGGAATTAGTCAGCGAGTTAAACGGCGAGGTTGCCGGTTTTGATGTGCTACTAGCCAAGCTGATAGATATATCGCCTATGCCGGTGGAGTTTAGCGAGTTGTCGGGTTCGACAAAGGGCTATTGCAGTTATTTGGAACAGCGAATTGTGGTTAAAGAGGGTATGAGCCAAACGCAGACCTTGAAAACGCTGGTTCATGAAATCTGCCACGCCAAATGCCATGACCCGGAATTTTTGGCGGAAACGGACGGGAAAAACCGCCAGACCCGGGAGGTGGAGGCGGAAAGCGTGGCTTATGTGGTTTGTCAAAATTTGGGCATAGATACGGCGGATTATTCCTTTGGCTATATCGCCGGTTGGAGCGCCAATAAAGAACTGCCGGAGTTAAAGGCTTCTCTGGCTTTTATCCGCAGTCAGGCGGCGGAGATAATCGACAGTATCAAGCCGCCGGTTAAGGAAAAAAACGCGCCCCAGCAGGAGCAAAGCAAAAAGCAATCTGCCCCCGCCCGTTGAAATACCGCTCAATTTGAGCGGCAAAAAATAAGTATTGGAGGTATTTAATGATTGAACGCCCGCAAAAGAATATAGAGATAATCGCCTTTTTGCGTGAAATATTGCAGGCTAATACCCAGCACTATCAGTCGGATTTTCAATATGACATTGACAGTCTGCAAGCTGCGGCGCTAGAAAGCAAGGCGGAAAACCGCTCCTGGCTTTGGATGAGCCGCCCCAGCGGCACTTGGTGTTTTAAGGAACGGGAGGTTTTTCTGCAAAACACCACTGCTAACCAGACTTGGCAATTTTACGATTATGAGGCCGATAAGATAAAGGCTTACCGAGTGGAAGTCTGCGGCAGGCAAGGCGACAAAGTGTTTGGTAATGTTTATCCGCTGGACTATCGGGAGCATTTGGAGCGAGTGAGAAAATTGAGCATACCGGCGGTTAAGGCCGTTTACCTTTTGGCGGACGGCACAACGATGTCGCTTACCTTTGACAATTTTGTGGCCGATTATCGCAGAATGGTTGCCGAGCATGGCGTACCGCTTAATATTCGCTATGCTCCGGCCAGTGAAATGCGGCTGGCGAATATTCTCCGGCAGGAGCATAAAGCGGAATTGTTGAGCAAGAAAGGCTGGGCTAAGAAACCGCATAAAGCGGAGATAGCCCGTTAAGGAGGTGCAAATGAGAGGAGAAAAATTTTATTCAGTATATGATCGCGATACTTTAGAACCTGGCAAAAATATTAAAGTTGAACGTACTATTTTCTCTAACGACGAGGCGTTGGATATTGCACCATATATTAATCAGTCTCAAGCGGAACTGAAAGCGGCCTTGCAGGATAGCCAAAACGGTGAAAAGGCTGTTTTTAATAAGCTGCAAGAGGTTTTAGAGGAATGGGCGAGGCAGGCCGGGCAAACCATTCTTTACCACAAAACGCTGTAATACCTGCAAACGCCGCTGGTCAAGCATACGTCTAACGAATGGGTTGAATCTGAATATAATATGCACGAAATAAGCAATATGGTTTATGTCATGCGCTGGCACAGCTACACCAATACCGAGTATGACCGAGAATTGCGGGAATCAGTGCCGGTTAGTTGGGATTTGACTTGGAGTCTGCGCTATAACGCTCCGAAAGGTTATGGTGATAAGATAGCTGGGCAGGAGCGCAAACATTTTAAGGATGAGGCGGCGATGCAGAAATATATGCAGGGCAGAATTGCTGCCTATGCGCATCTGTTTGTGGAAATCTCACCGCCCATTCCGAAAGGCGAGGAAAAACAATTTTCGGTAAACGGCTTGTTGCTGCCCGGCTATCGTGTTTGCGAGGAGCAGCCTGCGCTTGCGGATATATCCGATAGCCTGCTGGATAGTCTGGCCGGAGAGTACCAGCCCAGAGAGGAAAACTCTGCGGCCGAGATATTCGCTAGAGTAACTAAAAAGAGAGCGGCGCATAAAGCCAGCCGCTCAGAGATAGCCCGCTAGGGCGGCGACTTCAGCAGCACAATTTAAGTTGCGCTGCTGAAGTCCTAGCAAGTACGGAATTTTGACGGCAAAATTCCTCTTGTTAGGGGCAAGCCCCTAAGACCCGGTATCACCGCTCAAATTGAGCGGCATTAAACTTATAAAAGAGGTGAAAAATGGCAGAAGTATATAAAAAACTGACCTTGCGCTTAAATGCCAAGGAATATGCGCATCTGCAAAAGCAGGCGGAAATCAGCGGCCTTAAAATCGAGCCTCTGCTGCGCCAGCTGATTATGGGCGTGCAGCTGAAACCGCACCCGCCGGATAATTACGCCAGACTGCTTAGGGAAATAAACTTTATCGGCAACAACATCAACCAGCTGGCGCATAAAGCCAACGGTCAAGGCATTGCCACAATACTAGAGGTTAAGGCCGCCAGATTGATGTTGGCTGAGATTTTGCAGTTGGTTAAGAAAAAATACGGATAAAAAATATGGCCTATGATAAAATTATTGCTATCCACTCCCGGCTGGATAAATGTCTGGACTATGCTTTGAATGAGGAAAAAACAGATTTGCAAATGGCGCTGGAATATATCGGCAACCCGGAAAAGAATGAAGCTAAGAGCGGTATACTGGCCAGCGCCCTTAATTGTAATCTGGAAACGGCCTATCAGGAGATGCAAAATACTAAAAAGCGCTGGAGTAAGGAGGGCGGCGTACTCGGCTATCACCTGATTCATTCCTTTGCTCCCGGCGAGGTTGAGCCGGAGCAGGCGCACCGTCTGGGGCTGGAATTTGCCAGTCGACTTTTGGGCGGGCGCTATGAGGCGGTTATTTCCACGCATTTGGATAAAGCTCACCTGCATTGCCATATCGTGTTTAATTCCGTTTCCTTTGTGGACGGGAAAAAGTATCATAATACATTCAAAGACTATTATGGTGATATACGGGGCATATCCAACGAGGTCAGTCGGGAACAAGGCTTATCGGTTATTGAACCTGCTATTGAAGCGGCCAACAGCGGCAGGCCATATGCCGAATGGCAGGCAGAACAACAGGGGAAATTCACGCTGCGTGATTTGGTGCGGCAGGATTTAGACAAAGCTATTGCGCAGGCCTATACGCTGACTAGCTTTTGGCAGATACTGGCTAAAATGGGCTACCAAATAAAGCGTGGCCAGCGCATTAAGCATACAGCCGTTAGGCCGCCGCAGGGCAAACGGTTTATTCGGCTGGACAGCTTGGGCGAGGAATACAGCGAAAAGGATATTGAGCAAAGGCTGACAGCTTCCCGCTTCAACAGTTTTGGCCCAAATAAAGCCGTTGCACCGAAAATGGTTTACCGTCTGACAAAGCCCCGATATAAGCCCCGAAAGCTTAAAGGTTTTATCGCCCTATATTACAAATACCTCTATCTGCTGGGGGTTATACCCAAACGCCGTCCTGTACGCAATCCTGCGCAAAGGGCGGTTTTGTTGTCTAAAACGGAATTATTAAAGTTTGAGCGATACCAAAGGCAATTCAGGTATTTAACTAAGCGGCAGATTGGCGACGACGCTGCACTGGCGGAGCATTTGAACCAGTTGCAGGCGGAAAAGGAGGAGATGACCTTACGGCGGCAGCAGTTGTATAAAATCCGCCGTACTAAAAATTGTCATGCTGATAAGTATGATGAGCGTATCGGTGTGGAGATTGAGCAAATAACGGAAAAACTTCGGGAGCTGCGTCGGGAAATTAAGTTGTGTGAGCAAATTGAGGAAGATATACCGAAAATCCGGGCTAAGACGGCGGCAGAATTTAAGCGGCAGCCTAAGAGCCGGAGCATTACTAAACCGATAAAGGAAGTGAGAGAAAATGGACGTGAGCGGTGATGTGGCTGATTTAATGGTTAAAGAGAGTATCCAGCTGACCGAGGAGAGTATTAAGCTGCTGGCCGGAGGCAGTCGTAATTTGGCGGCTTTTCTGCTGGCGCTGGCTAAAGATAATAAAAAGCTGGTTGGCAAAACTGGTATGACGCGCCTGTTGCGGGAGGGTAAGGAACTAAAGGTTTTTCAGCTGCGGGAAAGCGATTTGCCGGAGTTTGCCAAATACGCCAAAAAGAATGTGTTGTTTGCGGTGATTAAGGATCAGCGGCGCACCGATGGTCTGGTGGATTTGGTAACGAACACCGATTTTGTCGCCCAAGTTAATTTGTTTATGGAACGCTGGGGCTATGGTATACCCGGCCTTGAGGATAAAACGCCAAAAAAAGCCGACCCCCTCGCTCAACCAGACAATTACTCTGCACAGCGAGGGAGTGGCTCGATACCATTGCCGAACTCGTCGAAGAAAACAGTTGATTTAGCTAAGCAAGTTAGCAAGATAGGCAGCGTTAGGGAGCGTTTGAGCTATTTGAAAAAGGTTATGGGTGCTGACAAGAGCGGCAAAACACCAAGCCGAGGCAGAGAAAATCAAGACAAGGCAAAATAATAATTCAAAATAAAAATTATAAGAGAAAAGGAGATAAAAATGTGTAAATCCAATAACGAACAGCTTAAACAGGTGCAAGCCAGAATATGGCGGCTGCGGCTGGCAAGCGTATTGGCGTTTGCCTCGCTGGCGCTGCTGCTTATGGCGCAGACGGCATTAGCCGCTGGGCTTTATCCGGCGGAAATCAGAGAAACCGATGAGGGCGGCAAGCACCGGCTGGAAAAGGTATATATGCTATCGGCGGCGGATAACCCCGACAATATCCCCACCGAGGAATTTGAGCGCGAGGGTTATCGCTATACGCTGATGGATATTGTTCAGCAGGATTATAGCGAAAGCGACGTCAAGGAATATAGCGAAACTGTTACAATTAACAGCAAAACCAAAGATATGGCCAGCATTATGCCTCAGCTGGCTGCAACTCAAGAGGTGGAAACTGAGGACGGCTATACCGGTACTTTAACGCTGGATACGGCCAGTATCAAGGTGGAGGCGGCGGGTTATACCTCGTCCTCTCGTACGGTTACGGCCAGCCGTACCTATCCGAATTTATCGGATGCGGATACCTCGTATATCCCGAAATCGGTTACTGAAAATGGCCGGACGTTGCAGCTGGCAGACATTCAGTGGCAGGAAAGCGCCAACGGTTATACCGCCAACGCCACTTATACTGGCAGTGCAACCAGTAAATCCGCCACTGGCTATACGGTTACGGCTAATTATGTAGGACAGGTGGCTAAGACTATCAGCGGCAATATTATCTATACCGCTGTTTTTAGCGGCACACCTACCGGCGCTGGCAGTGCGGCTCTGGCAGCGAATAGCGACAATTTGGGCTGGCTGCTTGCGTTGCTTTTGGTGGCAGTAACCGGCGGCATGGTGTACGGCGGGCGTATTTTAATCAGAAAACGCAAAGCTAAACAGGAATGGAGGGAATATACAAAATGAAATGGCGAAAGATATTAGCGATAATCGCTTTTTTAAGCCTCTTAACGGCAACGCCCGCCTTTGCTTTGGAATACAGTCTGGCAGGCGCGGCGGCGGCAGCTTTCGGCACGCCTACTTCGGACGAAACAATCTATGTAGGCACGAAGGAAACAGTCAATATCGACCGGGGCAAGAACAGCGCCCAGATACCGCCTGGCTTTGGCACGCCCACCAGCTATCTGCCGGGCAGCGGCGAATATCTGACCCCTAATCTGGCGGCTAACGGTTCGACGGTCAAAGCCATAAACCCCAGCGCCGGTGCGGTTGTGAGCGTCAGCAACGCTGGAGGGGTTGGCGTTAGCGGTGGTAGTAATGTATCATCTATACCGACAGCGGCCAACAGTAATATAACTGTAAGCTATACGAATAACAGCAGCTACAATAACTATACTGACTATACCGAGGTGGACAGCAGCCTTTACTATTCCGGCGGCTATCTAGCCAGGCTGAAAATTCCGGCTATTGATGTAGACACCAAGGTGTATCAGGGAACGGACAGCAGCACGCTGGCTAAAGGGGCTGGGCATTTTGTCAATACCAGTATTTGGGACGGCAACGTCGGCATAGCCGCCCATAACCGGGGCGTAAATAATCTGTTTGACAAGCTGCATAAGCTGACGATTGGCGATAAAATCACCCTGACTACTAAGCTGGGGACGAGAACCTATGCCGTAACCAGCGTGGAAAAAATCAGCGATACAGATAATTCTTTGCTGACTGCAACAGGGGAAAACTGCCTGACTCTATTTACCTGTGTGCGTAATGAGAGCAGCTATCGCTGGGCAGTGCGGGCAGTTGAAATATAGAAATAAAAAAGCCTGAAAATTCCAAAAATTTGACTGTTTTGCGCTATTTTAGTATAATATTAATAAGAAGATAAATAAAAAATATGCCTAAAGGAGGATAGCCGAAACAATAAAATAAAGCTCAAATTGAGCGGAGTTTTTAATCGAAATACCAATATTTAATTGCGCTCAAATTGAGCGGAAAAAAAGGGAGGAAACTAAAATGCGTAAAACAGGAAAAATGACTAAAATGTTGGCAGGCGTTATTTTGGCTTTGGGTTTGTTGACTTCCCCAGCTTTGGCGGCAGACGTACCACAGGAAACAACTGCACCCTATACAATCAGTGTTGGCCATTGGAGCCGCGAGGATTTTTCGCAGTCGGCCAATCCGGCAGTTTTCACCGGGGTGTTTGACCGGGATTTGTATAACGCTATCCGGCAGACGTTAGTGGACGAAAGTAAAGAGGATAAAGGCGAGTATGCCTATACTATGGTTAGTAAGGAGGATTATAGCGAGGTAAGAAAACTTTTAGGCAAAATGGACGGGTTAAAGCTATATGAACATTATGTACCGGCTAATTTGGTAAATTACTATCAATATCTTGATTATTTTGCGATAGATATAACTATACCAGAGCATTATAAACCTGCGTTAGAGTTTATTGAGCCGGTAATAGATAAAGTTCAGCAAATGACATCGGATAAGGAAAAAGTTAAGTATCTTAATGATTATCTTTGCACTTTGATGACTTACGATAAGAAAAGTTCGGTTGGTATTCCTCAAACATTTTCTGAACATAACAGCGAATTGAAAGGGGCTTGTGCCGCATACACCAGAAATTTCAAATTTCTTTGTGCGGCGGCGAATATTCCTTGTTTTGCTGTTAGTAGCACAAACCATACATGGAATATGGTTTATGCAGACGGTCAATGGCTTCATGTAGATGTAGCGGCTAATGACCTTTACAATACAGAATTTATGTTGTTGACCGAAACGGCAGAAAATCGTATTGATGAAAATCCGGCGGCTACGGCTTTTCTAAAGGAACTGTTAGTCCCCGGCTCAACTAAATAAAAAAGCTTAATCTTAAACTATAACAAGGCGAACCACTTTTGGCGGTTCGCCTTTTCATATATAAAAAAATATAAAAAGGAGCGAAACAAAATGCAGCAAAAACATTCGCAAAGACTTATTGCCCTGCTGTTGACGCTTGCGGTAATGCTGGGAATGGCGCCAGTATCCGCTTTTGCCGAAACGCTGGGCGACAGCAACACCGTAACCATTAAACGAGTGAATCGCGATGAGTATTTGGATAAATCCAGCGGCGGCAGCTTTGGTGGCGGCGCTTGGACTTATACCTCTAACAAGGGTACGACTGGCGCGGCCTACTGCATAAATTGGGGGCTGGGTACGGTAGCGCCCAGCAAGGCGCTGACCTTGCAGAAATATAATCGCAATCCCAAAACGATGGGTGCATTTGCTAACGGCTATCCTCAGCGTAGTTTGGCACAGTTTAAGGAACTGCACCAAAGCGACGTGCGGGGTGTGGCTAATTTGACCGACAATGAATACGCCTATGCAACCCAGATTGCCGTCTGGTCTACCTGCGGACAGGTCAGCGTGCCGGGTACGCCGTTTACGGCAGGACGAGCCAGCTTGGTAGAGCCGACCTCGGACGCTCAGAAAATCCGGGTGTTTGATGCAGTTAAGGCTATTTTGACTCAAGCCAACGGCTGGACGCATGATTTAACCACAGGTTTATCTGTTCGGGCGGAGGAAAATACCGATGTACGCGGTGTAGAGATTGTCAACGAATTTGGCTTACAAGGCGCTGCGGATAGCGGTACAGAGGGTATTAAGCTGGAAACTATTAACGGCAAACAATATTATACCCGAACAATGTATGTATCCTCGGCAACTTCCACTTGGGTGGACAGTTACCTGACAAAAATTTATTCGGATGACGCTCCCAGCGGCACAATATTCACAACGCTGAACAACACAGCTTTGCAAACCACAACCTACAATGGCAAAACCTGTTATCTGGTGGATACCAGCAACAACCGCCAAACCAATTTGAACGCCAATTATGAAGAATTTTACGGCGCGTTTAAGGTTGCAATTCCTGTGGAGAGTGCGGCGGCGGAGGGCAGCTTTAATATTAAAGCGGTAGGACGTGCCGGGCAATACAATCTTTTTCTGGCTTACAATCCCGCCTCAAGCGAGCAGTCGTATATCGTGGCCGATCCCGGCTATACCTCGCTGGAGGCGCAAATGCCTTTTAAGTGGACTTCCAAAGAAGAATTGGAGGAAACGGCCAGCCTGCAAGTGGTTAAGGCCGGAGCAGGCGGCGCGCCGTTGGAGGGAGCGGAATTTACTCTGATTGGCAGCGGCGGCACAAACGTAGTCGGCAGGAGCGACCGCAATGGCCGGATTGAATGGAGCAATCTGCCAGCAGACGAGAGTTATACGCTGACCGAATCTAAAGCCCCGGCAGGCTATAATATTGTCGACCCGGTAAATATAACTCTGCAAGCCGGGCGCACCAATTATCTGACGGTACGGAATAACACCGAAAAATCTTTTCGAGTGAAGAAAGTTGACGCACAGAATAAAAGCTCACTGCCGGGCGCAGTTTTTCGTTTTGAGCAGATTGACGGCGGCTTTACCACCACCGGCACAACCGGCTTTGACGGCATTATTGAGTTCAGCGGTACAGAATTGCCCTATGGTTCTTATCGGGTAGTTGAGCAAAGCGCCCCGACAGGCTACCAAAAATCCACCAAGGTAGAAACTGTGGAATGGACGGGCAAGGAAGATGTGGTGCTGACTTTCGAGAATGTGCGGGATATTGGTTTGACTATCGTTAAAATTGACGAAGATACGGGAACATCTCTGCCGAACGCTACCTTTGACGTTTACGCCGACGGCAAGCTGCTGACCAGCGTTACCACCAACGATGCAGGCGAGGCCAAAGTGAACGGTATTAAGCAGGAGGCGTATATTGAAATTGTGGAAACGTCAGCCCCGGACGGCTATGTGCTGGATAAAACGCCGCATGGTATTCATATTGACCCCTACAATCCGGCATTGCAGGACGACCCGGTGCTTACCGTAACCAACAAGGCCAGACCAGCCCTGAGGATTGTGAAATACGATAACCAGAGCAAAAAGCCTTTATCCGACGTTACCTTTGAGATTTACAAGGATACCAAGCTTATCGGCAGCTACACCACCGATAGCAACGGCGAGATTTTTCTTTATGATTTAACGCCCGGCACTTATTTGGTGCAGGAGGTTGCCACTGACGATAACCATATTGTTAATTCTACACCGCAGCAAGTCGAACTGAAAGCCGGGCAGACGGAAACTCAAACGCTGGTGTTCTTCAATCAGCTTAAACCGGGTATTCATTTGGTTAAGGTGGATAGCCAGACGATGAAAAGCCTGCCTAACGTGCGCTTTGAGTTTAAGCTGGTAGGCGGCAGCTACAAGCAGGAATTTACTACCGACGCTAACGGTGAGATTGATTTGAGTAAATTGCCGGTTGGCGCTTTTCAAGTGCGGGAGTTAGAAGCGCCGGATGGCTATCTTATTGATAATGAAATTCGCACAGTGCAGATAAACCCGGATGAAAACGCCAACTTTGTTTTCACCAACACCAAAAAGCCCAGCTTTACGCTGGTTAAGCTGGATAGCTTTGACAGCCAGCCTTTGGGCGGCGTAACTTTCCGTATCGCCAAAATTGAGGACGGCAGCCATTATCTGGACAGAATAACCGATACGCAGGGTAAAATCCATATTGATAATTTGGCGCCGGGTATTTATTCAGTCCAGGAAATTGACGTGCCGGAGAACTATGTAAAAAACACCGGGGAATTTCATGTGGAGTTGTTTCCGGGCAGGAACAGCGAAATTGTTATAACTAACGACCGCAAATCCAGCCTGACTATTCGTAAAACGGATAAGGATACCGGCAAACCTGTGGCCGGGGTTACTTTTACCTTGAACCATGCCGACGGTGCAACTATCACCACCGAGCCAACGGGCGCAGACGGCACAGTTACGCTTTATCGTCTTGCTCCTGGCGTATATACAATTCGGGAACAGAGCGTGCCGGAAAATTATCTGCTGGATACTACACCCCAGCAAATTACCATTGTGGCTAACCGCAACGCCGAGGTGAACTTCCAAAACTACCAGCGCCCAACGCTGAAAATCAGCAAAACGGATATTAACGGCAAAAATCTCACCGGCGCAGTGTTTGAGGTTAAAACCAAAGCCAGGGTGAAGATTGGCGATTTTCCAGTTGGCGCTGACGGCACAATTACTATCTCTAATGTGCATTTAGACGAGGGCTATTATATCGTTACGGAAAAAGTTGCGCCTGCCGGATATATTCTGGATACTACTCCCCATGAGGTGTATTTGCGCCCCGGCAAGACCACAGAAATTTCTATTGAGAATGAACAGAAGCCGGGGCTTACCATTATTAAAATCGACAGCGTGGTGGGCGACGGCATTAAGGGCGCAAAATTTGAATTATGGGTATCTAAGGATAAAACCCAAAATGGCACTTACCAAAAGCTGAACGATACCTTTTATTATACTGACGAAAACGGTTTAATCGAACTGCCCCAGCTGGATACTGGCTGGTATAAGGTGAAAGAGGTTGAGGCGGCGGCAGGCTATCTGCTGAAAGCGCCCAGTGAGCAGATTTTGTATGTGGAGCATGACAAGGCCAGCAGTATAACCTTTGAAAATATCCCAAAGTCAGCGCTGGTTATTCGCAAAATTGACGCCGACAGCGGGGCACCGCTGGCTAACGCCTGGTTCAGAGTGCGCTATCTGGGCGGCACCTCCGGCAGCGGCGGCACAATTATCGGCGAATACCAGACCTCGGCCAATGGTAATATTATTGTTACCGGCTTGGAGGCTGGCACCTATATCTGCGAGGAAATAAACGCGCCGAACGGCTATGTGATGGATACCGCTCCCCAGACCGCATATATATCGGGTCAGGAGCAGGATTGTCTGACTTTGACCTTTACCAACAGCAAATATGGCAGTCTGCTGATTAAAAAGGTAGATAGTCTAACCAATGAACCTTTGGCCGATGTGCAGTTCAATGTAGTGGATAGTGCAGGCACAGTTATTGGCAACAGCAACGGTTATTTTACTACCGATAGCGCCGGGACTATCTTAATTGCTGACATTAAACCGGGGACAACGCTGGTGGTGAAAGAAACCCGCGCCAAGGAGGGCTATTTGCTGGACGATACGCCGCAGACGATTAAAATTGATAGCAATGAAACCAAAACGTTGGAATTTAGAAACGCTCCCAAGGGCGGACTGATTATCCGCAAAATTGACAGTACCACTAGAGAGCCGCTGGCTGGGGTAGAGTTCAAAATTACCATGGCAGACGGCGAACTCTTGCCGGATAACGAGGGATTGACCTCCTCCAACGGCTTGTATTATACCGACGGCAACGGGCAAATTGTTTTGTCTAAGCTAACAGGGGCGCTTACAGTAACGGAAACCAAGGCATTGCCGGATTATATTCTGGACGCCAAGCCGCAGACGGTGGTGGTAAACGCTGGAGATACGCAAACCTTGACCTTTGAGAATACGCCCAAGGGTTGTCTGGTGGTAAAGAAAATAGACAGTATCACTAAAGAACCGCTGGCCGGAGTTGAGTTTGAGGTTAAAGGCTGCGATGGCTGCACCTATCCGGCTGGCACTTATAAAACGGACGCTAATGGTATGTTCAGATTGAGCCATATTCCCAGCGGCTGTTATTCGGTGGTAGAAACCAAAGCCAAAAGCGGCTATCTTTTGGACAATACAGTGCATACCGTTAAGGTTGAGGGCGCTGCTTGCAAGGAAGTAACCTTTGAAAATCAGCCGCTAGGCTCGCTCCTGATTAAGAAAATGGACGCTCAAACTAAAAAGCCGCTCTCTGGGGTAATCTTCAAGGTAACTTATGCGGACGGAACGGTGGTTGGTACTGGCAACGGTGAATACCGCACCGATGAATCCGGCTATATCACTATTCCGAATCTCAAACCGGCCAGCTATATTGTACGAGAGGTGCAGGCCAAGGAGAATTATCTGCTGGACGATACGCCGAAAACTATTGAAATTAAAGACCACCAGACCTATGAATTGGAGTTCTTTAACGAGGCGGCAGGCAGCCTGATTATCCAGAAAAAGGATAGTCTTTCCGGCAAGCCTTTAGCGGGGGTTATCTTCAAAGTAACCAAGGCGAACGGCGAGTTTGTGCCTGACGAAAACGGCAGATTGTCCAGCAACGGCTTTTACCAGACCGACGCCAGCGGTCAGATTAAAATATCCGGCGTGGTGGGGACTTTGGTTGTGGACGAGTACAAGACAATTCCCGGCTATGTGATTGACGAAGCAAGCAGACATCAGACGGTCGTGGTAAATCCTAACGATACACAAACGCTGACTTTCTATAACGCTCCCGGCACAACGCTGGTGGTGCAGAAATTTGCCGCTGGAACTCAAAATGAACCGCTGGCCGGGGTTAAATTCTTTGTTGCCGACCAGAATGGTACGCCGGTGGGTAATTCCAACGGCGAATACTGGACGGACGATAGCGGGCGCATTGTTATTTCCGATATTGAACCAGGCAGTAGTATCACCGCCAGAGAGGTTGCCACAGTTGACGGCTATGTGCTGGACGGCACGCCGAAAACCATTCTCATTAAAGAGGGCGAGGCGCAATATCTGACCTTTATCAACCAAAAGGCCGGGACTCTGGTGGTGCAGAAAAAGGATAAAATAACCGGGGAGCCTTTAGCTGGCGTGGAATTTCAAATAACCTATGCCGAGGGCGGCTATGTTGATGACGCTAACGGTCATTTATCTAGTAAAGGTATGTATAAAACCGATAAAGACGGTGAAATCCGCATTTCTGGTATTGTCGGAACTGTTGTAGTTAAGGAAACTAAAACGCTGGACGGTTATCTGATTGATCCGGCTACTCAAACCCAAACGATAGTCATTAACCCGGCGGACACCCAAACGCTGGTGTTTGAAAATATACCCTGCAATAACCTGGTTATCCAGAAATACGAAAAAGGTACGACCAAGCCTATTGCTGGCGTAACATTTTTAGTTACCACCAGCGATGGCAGCGTGGTTGGCGCTAACGGGCAGAAGTATACTACTGATGACAGCGGCAGAATTGTGGTTGAGGGCGTTGCCCCCGGCGTGGTTGTAACCGCTCAAGAGCTGGACATCACCGGCAATTATGCGCTGAATACCACGCCGCAGAGTATTACCATTAAGGAGGGAGAGGCGCAAAGCCTTACTTTCTATAACGAGCCTTTGGCTAATTTAACCATTTATAAGGTAGATAGCGCCACAGGCAAGCCGTTGGCTAACGCTCAATTTTTGGCCACCGACCAGACGGGCGCTGCGGTGGGAGCCAGCGCCGGGCATTTCACAACCGGGCAAAACGGCAGCATAACCATAGGCGGCATTGTACCGGGAACAGTCGTTACCGTTCGGGAAGAAAAAGCCCCAGCAGGCTATGTATTAAATACCGAGCCGCAGACAATTACTATTCAAGCCAACAAGGATAACAGCTTGACCTTTGCTAATGAGCCGAAAGGCACGTTGATTATTAAGAAGCTGGACAGTGTAACAAACGAGCCTTTGGCTGGGGCGGAGTTCAAAATTACCACCAGCAGCGGCAAGTTAGTCGGCAATTTGGAGGGCGCAGTTACTTCCAACGGTATGTATAAAACAGATGAAAACGGCGAAATCCGCATTACTGGATTAGCGCCAGACAGCTTTGTGCTGACCGAAACCAAAGCCCCGCAGGGTTATCTGTTGAACACCCAGCCGCAGACGGTGGAGGTCAAAACCAAAGATACGCAGACCATTCTCATTTATAACGACCCCTTGCAAACGCTGACAATCCAGAAATTTATAACTGGCACGACTAAGCCGGTGGCCGGGGCAACATTCTTGATTACAGATAGCACCGGCGCAGTGGTTGGGCAGAATAACGGTATTTATACCACTGACGCTAACGGGCGCATTGTGCTGCCAAGTCTTACCCCCGGCACAACTATTACCGCTAAGGAAACCCAAACGGCGGCAGGGCTTGTGCTGGATAGCACGCCGCAGTCCAT
The DNA here is from genome assembly GCA_947647555.1 of uncultured Peptococcaceae bacterium. Lineage (GTDB taxonomy): Bacteria > Bacillota > Dehalobacteriia > UBA4068 > UBA4997 > Avidehalobacter. The sequence goes on from CANSKT010000011.1 coordinate 16,467, forward strand.
TCAGATTAAGCCGGGCGAGGCGCAAACGCTTACGTTCTACAATTCGCCGGAGGGCGGTTTGGAGTTGATTAAGGTTAGCGAGAGCGACAGAGGCCAGCGCATCGCTAACACTAAGTTTGAAATCCGCAAAATGGACGGCGCGCTGGTGGATACCATTATCACAGATAAATCCGGCAGAGTGCATATTGACCTTGACGCTGGCGATTATTATGCTGTGGAGTTGGAGAGTGCCTCCGGCTTTAAGCTGGATAACACGCCGCATTATTTTACGGTCAAAGACGGTGAAACTACCACGCTGACCGTAACCAACAAGCCGTTCAGCGGCATATTGATTCACAAAATAGACAGCGTTACCAAGCAGGGCATTTATGGTGTAACATTCCTGTTGTACGACGGCAATATGAACCCGATAGACCAATTCACGAGCGACCAGAACGGTTATGTATATGTAGATACGCTGGAATTATCAGGCAAGGTGTTCCTGCGGGAGTTGGATAATCCGGGCTATATCACCGACAGTCAGCTGAAAACTATCTATATTAAACCCGGCCAGACAACGGAGGTGGTTTGGGAGAACACGCCGGTTACCGGCCAAATTCAGATTGTCAAAAAGTCTGCTGATTATAACCCTACCAACGGCCTGCCTGCTGGCTCATTATTGCAGGGAGCGACTTTCGATATTTTCAACGAAAGAACTGGTAATAAGGTAGATACCATTGTCAGCAACGCTAACGGTTTGGCCGTATCCAAGCAGCTGCCTTTGGGGCGTTATACCGTTAAGGAAAGCAAAGCCCCGGCTAATTATTCTATAAACAATGCGAATATTACCGCTGCTTTGGAGTATGAGGGGCAAATTGTGAAGTTTGAAGTCGCAGACGAAAGCGCCAATACGGGCGTGGCAATCAACAAAACCGGCCCCAAGGAAACTATGAGCGGCCAGCCAGTACGCTATGTGTTCTCCGGGATTGGCAACACCGGCACAGTTATGCTGGATAGCTTTTATTGGCGGGATACCCTGCCAGCCCAAGTGCGGCTGCAAAGCATTGTAACCGGCACTTACAGTCGACCGGGCAATTACAAAATCGTTTACAAGGTAAACAATGGCGGCGATTACCGCACATTAGCGGACAATTTAAGCACCAGCAAAAATTACACTCTGGTGGCTTCTCCGGCGGCTTTAGGGCTGGCCAGCAATGAGCGGGTAACTGAGGTGATGTTTGTGTTCGGGCAAGTTCCGGGTGGCTTTGCTCAAGTGGAAGCGCCAATGCTACATTGTAAGGCCATAAGCGGACTTGTGGCCGGAACTTCAATAGCCAACACCGCTGATGTGGGCGGCGTATATAACGATACTTGGCAACAGGCTGTTAGCCGTTGGGTAACAACAGTTTACGGTCAGCCGGTTAAACTGCCTAAAACAGGCTATTAAAATTTATTAAAACGCAGCTCAATTTGAGCGGCATTTTGGCATTTTGTAGAGGGGTTGTCTTGTTGCAGCCCCTCTATATTTATATAAAAGTTGAGAGGAGGAGTTTTTATGAGCGATTATCGTCAGGTACACAGCAGTTTAGCAATCAGCCAGCACATTGCCGGATTTATGGATACGGCAGGCCTAATTAAGGATTGCTATACCGTAGCTATCAGCTGTATTAACGACGTTTTGCAAGGCCGGGCAGATCAGACGATTGATGCGCTGTTTGCGGAATTAGCGGAAAAAGGCGGTGCAGCATACGCCCCGGAGATTGAATTTATAAAGGCCGAGGTTGAGGATTTTTTGCAACAGAAAAGCTTGCTGACCGAGGCATATACCAAACCGCCCGGCGTGGATTTGCCATATCAGTATGATGAGATTTATCCGGGCGAGCAACTGAAAATAATCGACCAGGCGCTTTATGACCAGGCGGCGGCAGTTGGTTTTCCCAAGGATTTTTTTAAGCGGGCTTATTTCGACCAAGTAACATTTTATTGCCTGCCGGATAACGCCAACCTGACTCATTCCATTTTTAACGATTGTGATTTTATTGTCTGCCGCCTTAAAGGGGCGAATTTTCAAGAAAGCCGTTTATATGGCGGCAAATTTCATGGCTGCAATATTGAGGATAGCTCTTTTTGCGGCGCAACTATCGCCAATATCAATTTCCGGGATTGTCAGCTTGCTAATGTGTCTTTCAGTTATGCTTATATGAGCAAGTGTAATACCATTGACTGCCGTATGGAAAATATAAATTTCTACAACACTGTTTTGAATGATTCAGCATACGATCGAATTAGCGCCAAAAATATTCGCCGCCTTTATACGGCTAATATAACGGCGGGCGGGGCGACGGAGCAGGAAGTAAAATGGCTTCGGCAAAGTATTTTCCGGGTTTTAGCCCCAGAAAGCCCGGCGACGCTGCTGAACCGTCCTAAAAGCAAAGGAGCGTTAGCGATATGAAAATGCCCCAAAACAACAGCTATCTGCCGTTTGTTCTGCTGACTGTGCCAGTTCTCTGGCTGGGCGCACTGGCGGCAGGCTGCTATGAGGAGGGTATGACCGTCTTTGATTTAATGGGGCGTTTTAATTTGGCTTTGGCACAGCCTTGGCGGATTGTCTGGACTCCCTACACCTTAAAGGCGATGTTGATTGCTCTGCTGCTTTACGGCTTTGCTTTGGCGATGTATTTTTCCGCTAAGGAGAATCGCCGGCCGGGTGAAGAACATGGCTCGGCCAAATGGGGCAGCGCCAAAGAGTTGAACGCCAAATACCGGGATAAGCGCTCAAATCAGAATACCATTTTAAGTCAAAACATTCGCATGGGGCTGGACGGCAAAAAGCACCGCCGCAACCTGCTGCAAATTGTAATCGGCGGCAGTGGCAGCGGCAAGACCCGCTTTTTCTGCAAACCGAACCTGATGCAGGCAAATTGCAGCTTTATTGTTACTGATCCAAAGGGAGAGATGCTTCGTGCGGTGGCTCCTTTGCTGCTCAAGCAGGGCTATGCTATTAAGGTTTTTGACCTTATCGACCCCAGCCATTCCGACGCTTTTAATCCGCTTTTGTATATTAAGGACGATACGGATGCCATGAAGCTGGTAAATAATCTGATTAAAAATACCACGCCGAAAAACGCCAGTAATAACGACCCGTTCTGGGAGAAATCGGAAATTGCTTTAGACACCGCCCTTATTTTATATCTCATTCATGAGGCGCCGCCAGAGGAGCAAACCTTTGAAATGGTGATGTATATGATTGAGAACGGCGGCGCTAAGGAGAACGATGATGATTTTCAAACGCCGTTGGATTTGCTGTTCGAGGCTTTGGGCGAGGAGGAGCCAGACCATATTGCTGTGCGGGAATACAAAATTTTTAAGCAGGCGGCTGGCAAAACGGCACGCTCTATTCTTATCTCCGCCGCAGTGCGCCTTTCTGCCTTTATCCTGCCGCAGATTGTAGGTATCACCTGCCGCGACGATATGGAGCTGGGACAAATGGGCGAGCGCAAGCAGGCGGTGTTTGCGGTTATTCCAGATAATGACAGTACCTTTAATTATTTGGTGGGTATGCTTTACACCTGTGCTTTTCAATCCCTTTACTATCAGGCGGATAAGGTTCACCAAGGGGGACTCCCGGTGCCGGTACGCTTGATGATGGACGAATTTTGCAACGTATCCCTGCCGGACGACTTTGGTAAGTTGCAGGCCACTATGCGCAGCCGCAATATCATGTCAACCATTGTTTTGCAGAATATCTCAGCGCTGAAAGCCCTGTTTAAGGACGATTGGGAGGGGTTAATCGGTAATGCTGACACTATGATTTATCTAGGCGGTAATGAACACAGCACCCACAAATATATTTCCGAAATGCTGGGCAAGGAAACGCTGGATACACGCAGCCAGACTATCAGCCGGGGTTCGCATGGCTCTAGTTCTATAAACCACCAGCAAACCGGGCGTGAATTGCTGACCCCAGACGAGGTTCGGGCAATGGATAACGCCTATGAGATTGTTTTTATTCGGGGTGAGCGGCCAGTTATCGACCGTAAATATGATATTTTACAGCACCCCAATATTAAGCTGACCGAGGACGGCGGCGCGGCTCCTTATGTGCATAAACCGCAGATAAGTTATGTAAGGCCGGATTTGAGTCTGTTCTTTGACTCGTTAGACAATGTAGAAATTCTGGCCGATGAGTTGTTTGACGACGAAAAAATTGAAGATAAACAAATTGATGAATTGGAGGAGAATATATAATGAAAAAACAGAATAAGAAAACTAATTTGCAAACTGCTGTATCAATAAACAAACGGCAAACCAAAACCAAACAGGGGCGTTTTGTACTCTGTTGGAAAAGAAACAAAAGACGGCAGGGCGCTTTTGCCGCTGCTTTTATGTTAAGTCTGCTGCTGGCCGCTCCTGCTATGGCTGCGCCCAGCGACCCCTTGACGATTGTTAATAACCTTTCGGATTTTATCTTCTCAATTATTAAAGCCGTTGGTGTTATTGTGCTGGGCTGGGGCATTGTGCAGGTGGGTATGTCAATTCAATCCCACGACGCCAGCCAGCGAACGCAGGGTTTTCTCTGCCTGTTCGGCGGCTTGATGATTGCCTTTGCCAAAGAAATTTTAAGCGCCATTGGGGCTATTTGAGTGAACGCCGCTCAATTTGAGCGGCATTGTTGTATGTGAGGTGATTGAAATTGAGCGATAACTGGATTGTGGGCAATCTGCAAGCGGCCTTTAATACTTGGAATGAAAAGCTGGCCGAAATCTGGCAGCTGATAACCACCACGCCGGAGGATTTTCGGGGCGGTACTATCTGGGGAACTATTGTAACGATTAACGAGGCTATGGAGGCAATCGGTTATGGTTTACTGGTGCTGTTTTTTGCGATGAGTATCTTTCAGTCGGCGGTGAGTTTTCGGGATTTGAAACGCCCGGAGTTTGCCCTGCGCCATTTTATCCGTTTTTTGCTGGCTAAGGTTGCGGTTGGCTCGGCCATGGAGGTAATGAACGGGATTTTTAGCGTCTGCGGCGGCATTGTGCAGACGGTGATGGGCGGCATTGGCGGCATGACCGCAGCCAGCGTGGCAGTGCCGCAGGAGATTGTGGAGGCTGTGGAGGGCGTGGGTTTTCTCGCCAGCATACCGCTGTGGCTGGTATCTCTGCTTGGCAGCCTGTTCATTACCGTTTTATCCTTTATCTTGATTTTGACGGTATACGGACGTTTTTTCCGGCTTTATCTCTATACGGCGTTGGCTCCTCTGCCTTTAGCCTCATTTGCTGGTGAGAATACCAGCTTTGCGGGAAAAACTTTTCTTAAAAGCTATATCGGCGTTTGTTTGGAGGGTGCAGTAATCGTGCTGGCCTGCCTGATATTTTCGGCTTATATTTCAACCAGTGCGCCGGTGCTGGACGCTTCGCTTTCGGTGGTAACCATGAGTTGGCAGTATATAGGCGAAACTATCTTTAATATGCTGGTGCTGGTGGGTTTGGTTAAGGGGGCGGAGCGTGTGGTTAAGGAGATGTTTGGTTTATGAAAAGATATGGCGTAATCTATGCCGACCCGCCTTGGCATTACCGGGTTTGGAGCAAAAAGGGCGCGGGGCGTTCTGCGGAGGCGCATTATCCAACCATGAGTATGGAGGCGATTAAGGCTTTGCCAGTGGCCGATTTGGCGGCTAAGGACTGCGCTTTGTTCCTTTGGCTGACCTTGCCCCTGCTTTACGAGGGTTGGGCGGTTATGCAGGCTTGGGGCTTTGTCTATAAAACAGTGGCTTTTGTTTGGGTTAAACAGAACAAAAAGGCCGACAGCCTGTTCACCGGCATGGGCTATTGGACGAGAGCTAACGCTGAGGTTTGCCTGCTGGCAACCAGAGGGCGTCCGAAAAGACAGGCTTGCAATGTTCACCAGATTATACTTTCGCATATTGAGGAACACAGCAAAAAACCAGCTGAGGCCAGACGGCGAATTGAATTGCTGCTGGGGGACGTTCCCCGCATTGAATTGTTTGCCCGGCAAAAAGTGCCCGGCTGGGATTGCTGGGGCAACGAGGTAGAGAGCGATATTGATTTTAATTGCCGCTCAAATTGAGCGATAATTTCGAGGAGGTTTAGTTTATGGAAATAAAAATTCCCAAGGAAATTCGCAGGCATAAGGAAACGATTTTCTTTGGTTTATCAACCAGACAGTTTGTTTGTTCAATGCTGGCTGTGGGTACTGCTGTGGGCGTTTATTTTGCAGCCAAAAGCTGGCTGGGTAAGGAGAGCGCCAGTTGGCTTTGTCTGCTGGCCGCCGCTCCAGTTGCCATTGGCGGCTTTTTTAATTATAACGATTTGACATTTGAGCAGTTTGTCTGGGCATGGTTCAAGTCGCAGATACTATTTGCCCGGCCAAGAGTGTTTAGAGCTGATAATATTTATTGTCAGGCTATCGTCAGGGAGGGGTTGAAAGATGATTAAAACCTTGCAAGAAGCTAACCGCAGTGAGCGAGAGGCGTTCAAAATTCCCCGCAGCGTGCAGCAGTCTATACCGATTCGCCGGATTTACCGGGACGGTATCTGGCAGGTAGGCAACAAGTTCAGTCGTTGCTGGCGCTTTGCCGATATAAATTATCTGGTGGCTTCCGAGGCCGACCAGCGAGATATGTTTATGGCGTATAGCAGCGTCATCAACAGCCTGCCCACTGGTGCAACCGCTAAAATAACTATCAATAACCGGCGGCTGAACGGTGATGATTTTCAGCACAGCGTTTTAATGCGCTTAAAGGGCGATAAGCTGGATAAATACCGGCAGGAGTATAACGCTATTCTGACCGAGCAGGCCATGTCCAGCAGTAATTTAATTCAGGACAAATACATCACCATATCGGTGGCGAAAAAGCAGATTGACGAGGCGCGCACTCTGTTTAAGCGGGTGGATATTGATTTGGCCAAGGGCTTTGGGCGGCTTGACAGCGGTGCGAAACCGCTGGATAACCACGAACGCCTGCGGATATTTTATGACTTCTTCCGTCCCGGTGAGGAAAGCGGTTTTCGCTTTGATTTAAGCGAACTAATGCGGCTGGGGCATAGCTTTAAGGATCATATCGTCCCGGACGGTATGCGTTTTCTGGCTGACCATTTTGAGATAGGCTCTCAGGTAGGCCGGGTGCTGTTTTTGAGAGATTACGCCAGCTTTATTAAAGATACGATGTTGACCGATTTGTCCGATTTTCCCCGTAATTTGATGGTGTCTATTGATATTCTGCCAGTGCCGACCAATGAGGCGATTAAGCTGCTGCAAAGCCAGATTATGGCGGTGGAATCGGATATTACCCGCTGGCAGCAAAAGCAGAACGCCAACAACAATTTTACTGCCGCTATTCCTTACGATTTGGAGCAGCTGCGGGCGGAGAACAAGGAATTTTTGGACGACCTGACTACCCGCGATCAGCGCATGATTTTCGGCAATATTACGCTGGTACATCTGGCGGATAGCTTGGAGCAGCTTAACTCCGATACGGAAACGCTGCAAGCCGTTGGCAATGAGGGTTTGTGTCAGTTTTCTATTCTGCGCTATCAGCAGGAGGACGGTTTAAATACCGCACTGCCTTACGGTTTGCGCCGGATTAAGGCGGTGCGAACGCTGACTACCGAAAGCACCGCCGTCTTTATGCCCTTTCGGGTACAGGAGATACAGGACGCCGGGGGCATTTATTATGGCGTAAACGCCGTCAGCAAAAATCTGCTTATTTGCAACCGCAAGCGGCTCTTGAATCCTCATGGTTTTATTTTGGGCGTTTCCGGCTCCGGCAAGTCTTTCAGCATGAAAGAGGCTATCACTTTTATTGCCCTTTCCACCAACGACGATATTATCGTTATTGACGCGGAGCGAGAATACGGCGATTTGGTAAACGCTTTGGGCGGCGCTGTGATTGAGGTATCGCCCAACAGTCCGCACCATATTAACCCTTTGGAAATAAGCCGGGGTTATGGGGCTGGCGAAAACCCGGTGGCGATGAAATCTGAATTGCTGATGAGTATTTGCGAACAGCAAATGGGCAGCGGCAATTTGGGGGCTTTTCATAAGTCGATTATTGACCGTTGTACGGCCAGCGTTTTTCACGACTTAATTGCCAGCGGCGGCAAGGCCAAGCAGCCAATTCTTGCCGATTGGCGCAATGAAATTAAAAAGCAGCCGGAGCGGGAGGCGCAGGAGTTGGCTTTGGCTTCGGAACTGTTTGTGGAGGGCAGCTTAAATATGTTTGCCCACGCCACTAATGTAGATATATCCAACCGCATTATTTCTTTTGATTTGTATGAGATGGGCGAACAGCTGAAGCCGACGGCGCTTAATGTAACGCTGGAAACTATCCAAAACCGGGTGGCTGCTAACCGGCTGGCCGGTAAATACACCTGGGTATTTGTGGACGAGGTTTATTTGTTTTTCCGCTATTATTATTCGGCGCAGTTTTTGTATAAGTGTTGGAAACGCTTTCGCAAATACGCCGCCGCAATGACTGCCGCCACGCAGAATGTGGAGGAGTGTCTGCGTTCCGATACGGCGCGCATGATGTTCGCCAACAGTGAATTTCTGGTGCTGCTTAATCAGGCGGCCACTGACCGGGCGGAGTTGGCGAAACTGCTGAATATTTCCGCTAACCAGATGTCCTATATAACCGGCGCTGAGGCCGGGCATGGCCTCTTAAAGGTTGGCGGCTCGATTGTGCCTTTTGCCAATCAATGGCCGCGGGATACGGAGCTTTATTATTTGATGTCCTCAACGCCGGGCGAGAAATAAATGGAGGTGTGCTAAATGTTTGTAGATATTTACAATACAAATAAAAAATATGCCATTCTTTACGTTGATCCACCTTGAAAGTATAATAAGCGCAATAAATTTGGCACTAGCTTTGGCGGTGGAGCGGCTGCACATTATCCCACTATGAGCATGGAAGAAATACAAAAGTTACCCATTGAACGGCTGGCAGCTAAAAACTGCGCTCTGTTCCTCTGGGTAACTTTTCCTTATCTTAATGAGCAGATAAAGCTTTTTGATTACTGGGGCTTTAAGTATAAGACGTTGGGCTTTAGCTGGCTGAAAATAAACAGTCGGGATGGACGGCCATTTTTTGGCGTGGGCTATTACGCCAAAAGCAACTGTGAGGTTTGTTTGTTGGGGGTTAAGGGCAGCTTAAAGCCGGTCAGCAATCGGGTGTCCAGCTGTATAGTAGAGCCGCGCCGGGAACATAGCCGCAAGCCGGATATTGTCCGGGAGAAAATTGTAGAACTGTTTGGCGATTTGCCGCGCATTGAACTGTTTGCCCGGCAAAGCTTTGCTGGCTGGGATTGCTGGGGTAATGAAACGGAAAAGTATGTGCAAGATGAAAATAACGCTCAAATTGAGCTGCATTTTTCTTGAGCCAGAAATACAAAGGAGAGAGGATATGAAAAAAGATGAGAAACAACCAAGGCTCAAGCAGCCTAAAAATAAAGCGGCGCAAAGCCAGAAACCTATATTATCTTCCAAGCAGGCCGCTAAGCTTATGCGGGATAATTATGTTAGACAGCGTAACAAAAAACCTGCTGAACAAACGCAGGAACGTACAAACGAAACCGAATATGCCATAGATAATATTGAAGCAGCTGCTTATATGGCAGTTGATGAAGTTTTGCCGATAAAACAGCCTAAGACTAAATCTGCAAAAGAGCCAAGGCCAGAAACAAAGCCAGAAGCTTTTAATTATAATGATGATGTATCAGCAGGGGAGAGTTCTAAGGCAGAACTGCCACAACGCCAAATCCCAAAACAGCAGCCGAAAAATTTGCAACAGCAACAGCCAATCCTAAAACAGCGGCTAAAAAATTCACAACAACAACAGCCAATCCCAAAACAGCAGCTAAAAAGTTTACAACAACAACAGCCAATCCCAAAACAGTGGCTCAAAAGTTCACAACAACAACAGTCAATCCCAAAACAGCAGTCGAAAAATCCGAAACAACAAAAGCCGAAACTAAAAGAAGAACCATCTTATATTTCCAAAATGCTGGAAGAAAACCCTAAAACAGATGTTAAGCGTGAAAAACAAGAGCCAAAAAGCAAGCCAACAACAATGGATATTAAAGAACGTCAAACAAATTCTAACCCCTTGCCAGAGGAAATACCCCGGCAAGGGGTTATTTGTGATGCGGCGATTAAACCAGCTGTTAAAGAAAAGGCAGTTTATATATCCCCGAAAAACAGCAGGCAGGACAAAACGCAGAATGTTCAGCCAAATGACGCTCAATTTGAGCCGCATTTTTCAGATATACCTGTTGTTAAGTCTAAACCAGCTGCTTATAAGGAGAAAACAGTTAATAGGCAGGTTGATTTTATACAAGAGAGTTCGCAAAATAACGCTCAATTTGAGCTATATTTTGAACCAGCAAAAAAAGCGGATAATAGGCTGGTAAATTCTTATGCCAAACCCAAAGATGTATCGCCTAAAAATAAGCCCGTATATATTGTGCCGAAAACAAGGGGTGCAGCTTATGAGAAAAAGTCTGTTGTTCCTAAACAACAAACTTTTGGCAGAAATAAAACTGCTGCAAAGCTGGCAGGCAAAGCCAAAGAGCAAATGCAGAAGAAAGTCCAGCAGACGGCTGGCGTTTCTGCGGAATTTAGCAAAAGGCTAGTTAAATTTGTGGCTAAAACAACGACTGCTATTGCTAAACCATTATTGGCAATGCTGGGCGGCAGTATTGCCTTGATAATCCTTGCCGCCATAGTGCTGATAGCGGCGGTGGTAAGTTCGCCTTTGGGCCTGTTTTTTGCTGGAGAGCGCAGCGCAGCCAATGCTGTTTCCCTTGCCGAGGCCGTAGCCAGTGTGAATGTTGCCTACAATGCCAAATTGGAGGAATTGCAAGAGGGCGATTATGCCGGGATTGAGATAACCGGGCAGGCGGCAGCTTGGCATGATGTGCTGGCTGTGTTTGCGGTTAAGGTTGCTGGGGCTGATGTGGGTGGTTTAGATGTAGTTACGCTGGACAGCCAGCGGGTTGAGTTGCTTAAAAGCGTGTTTTGGGATATGACAAATATCCGAACTGAAACAGAAAGCACTGATAATGGCGAGATACTTAAAATAAGCGTTACTGCTAAAAGTGCGGACGATATGCGGATAGCCTATGCTTTTTCCAATTATCAGAATAGTGCGCTAGATGAGTTGTTGGCTGAAAGCACTGCTTTAATTGCTTTGGCTGGTAGTTTGGATATTACCAATGTTGACGCATTGACAGTGCTTGCCGCTTTGCCTGACGATTTGCCGGAGGCGCGGCGGAATGTGGTGCAGACGGCTTTGACTCTGTATGGCAAGGTAAACTATTTCTGGGGCGGCAAGTCGCTGTCTATTGGCTGGGATAGCCGCTGGGGTGAGTTGCGTAAGGTTACGGCGGCAGGCAGTCGGACAACTGGCAGTTATCGCCCGTTTGGGCTGGATTGCTCCGGCTTTGTGGATTGGGTGTTTTATAATGTTACTAATGGCGGTTATATAATTGGGCATGGCGGTGGTGCAGCAAGCCAGCACGATTACTGTACTGATATTAGCTGGGCAGAGGCTATGCCCGGTGATTTGGTGTTTTATCTGGAAGATGATCATGTGGGCATTGTCTGTGGCTGGGATGATAGCGGCAATTTGCTGGTTATTCATTGTGCCAGTGCAGCTAACAATGTGGTTATAACAGGAACCTCCGGCTTCAGCTTTGTGGCAAGGCCTGATTTTTATGGTGATTAAAATTCCGCTCAAATTGAGCGGTGTTTATGATTATATATAAGCTAGTGCTAAAGCACAGAATGAATAATGTTAAAACTAGAAAACACTAGTAAAAATAGTCTTTTGTACCTTGATAGAAACTATATTTTGTGTTATACTTAATGAAAATAAATGAAGTAGAAAATTTTAAAAGTATACTTCACAAAATTCAACTTACTATGTTAAAAAAGGTGCATAAATAAATATGAATTATTAAACAACAGCGTAAAGAAAGACTGGCAACTATTACAGTTTTTCTTTGGGCTGTTATTTTTTATGAAGATTATTGAATGGGTCTTAATTGAAACGATTTTCTTTTAATAATTGCTTGTTGTTCAGATATTACAATAGGTGTTTTCTATAACAATTACAATATATAATTTTAATTGTGTAAGGAATGAAATTTTAAAAGCCGGAGGATACTTATGGCTAAATTAGAGGATATTATTGTAGGCTGTAATGTTAATGGACTTGTTATAAACGAAACGGTTTCTGTTATTGCTATAAAATGGTATGGTAGTAATGTTATGCAAGTTACATATAAAGATACCAAAGGTAATTTAGGCGACCAACTCTTATACAGAGAAAATGAAGCCAATCTAAGCGTTTTGGATAAAAAACTGCCTTGGAGTTTTGATGCTGATGGAGAAATGCTAAGGCTTGTATCAGAAGCTTACCGTATAAATTTAGCTCATTTATTTGACCCTTATTTGGCAGTACATACATCTGCTGTGGAGCCTCTACCTCATCAGATTTCGGCCGTTTATGAAGAAATGTTACCAAGACTCCCTCTACGCTATATACTAGCAGATGATCCTGGTGCTGGAAAAACAATTATGACTGGTTTATTCCTAAAAGAATTGATAATTAGGGGAGATTTAAAACGGTGCTTGATTGTTTCTCCTGGTAGTTTGGCTGAACAATGGCAGGATGAGCTGTTTCGCAAATTTAATTTGCGTTTTAATATTTTAACAAATGATGTAATTGAAGCTTCTGTAACAGGAAATATATTTACAGAAAATTCTTATTGCTATTATATTATTCGTTTGGACAAGCTTGCAAGAAATGATGTCTTACAAAATAAACTAAAAATAAGTGATTGGGATTTGATTGTGGTGGATGAGGCACATAAAATGTCCGCTACTGTTTGGGGAAATGAGCCTAAATACACGAAGCGTTTTATGGTTGGACGACTACTTTCTAGCATAACACGTCATTTTTTGCTGCTAACAGCTACGCCACATAACGGCAAAGAACAAGATTTTCAGTTATTTATGTCGTTGATAGATCAAGATAGATTTGAGGGTGCAGCACACACCAGTAATCACTCTATTGATGTTTCTGATGTTATGCGGCGTTTAGTGAAAGAGGAACTGCTAAAGTTTGACGGAACACCACTGTTTCCAGAACGACGTGCTAACACAGTGAATTACACTCTTTCACCCAGAGAGATTAAATTATATCAAGCAGTTACCGATTATGTGGAACAAGAATTTAACCGTGCCGATTCTTTAAGCAACGAACATAAAAATACAGTTGGTTTCGCTCTTACTATCTTGCAAAGGCGTTTGGCTTCTTCACCAGAGGCAATTTATCAATCATTACGCAGGCGGCGTGAGCGTTTGGAAAATAGATTGACTGAAGAAAAATTGCAAAAGCAAGCTGAATATTATCAAAAATATGATTTATCTGATTATGACGATGATGATTTGCCCTCGGCTGAATTTGAGGAACTAGAAGAAAATATTGCGGATCAGGCTTCGGCTTCAACTACGATCAGTGAATTGGAAGCGGAAATAAGCACTTTGCAAAGGCTTGAAAAATTAGCAGCTGAATTGCGTACCAGTGGTGCTGACCGTAAATGGGATGAATTATCTAAGCTTTTGCAGGATAATGATGAAATGTTTAGCGAAGATGGGCAGAGAGAAAAACTGATTATTTTTACCGAACATAGAGATACACTACGCTATTTGGCAGATAAAATCAAGACACTGTTTGGCGATGATAGATCAGTAGTACAAATTCATGGCGGTATGCTGCGAGATGAACGCCGCAAGGCTGAGGAACTGTTCAAGCAAGATAAAGATGTGCGAATTATGATTGCTACTGATGCCGCTGGTGAGGGCATTAACTTGCAAAGAGCGCATTTAATGGTGAATTATGATTTACCTTGGAATCCTAATCGTTTAGAGCAGCGTTTTGGTAGAGTTCACCGTATTGGTCAAACCGAGGTTTGTCATTTATGGAATTTAGTAGCTAAAGAAACAAGAGAGGGGCTTGTTTTTCAGCGGCTATTTGAAAAACTGGAAGAAGAACGCAATGCCCTTGGTGGTAAGGTTTTTGATATATTAGGTAAGGTTAGCTTTGAGAATGAATCGTTGCGTGATTTGCTGATTAAAGCGGTACGTTATGGTAATAAACCAGAGGTTAGAGCCAGACTGTGGCAGGTTATAGATGATTCGCTTGACAAGGCAAAATTACAGGAGTTACTGGAAGAAAGAGCCTTGACCGAGGACTCCATGGATATTAGCAAAGTTATGAAGATTAAGGAGAATATGGAGAGGATTGAGGCTCATAAATTGCAGCCACATTTTATTGAAGCTTTCTTTGTTGACGCTTTCAAAAGTGTAGGCGGTTCTATACGGCAACGTGAGGGTAGGCGTTATGAAATTATTAGAGTGCCAGCCGCTGTAAAAAATCGAGATATGCAGATTGGCTTTGGTGCGCCGGTTATAGACAAATATGAGCGGATTTGTTTTGATAAAGACGATTGTAATTTGCAGGGACAAAAGCCAGCAGAGCTTATCTGTCCCGGACACCCTTTATTGGAGGCTACACTTGACTTAGTGCTGGAAAGAAATTTCGAGCTATTGAAACATGGTACTATTTACATTGATGATTCTGATTATGGTACAGAGGCTCGCCTATTATTCTACATAGAGGACTCTATTCAAGATGGAGTTATACTTGAGAACGGCGCTAAACGCATTATTTCTAAAAATCTTCATTTTGTGGAAATGCAAGAGGACGGTACTGCTAAAAACGCCGGTTATGCACCTTATCTTGATTATCGTTCGGCAACCCAGGAGGAAACAGCAGCAATTTTGGATTTTGCCAGAACACAAAGCTGGCTAACGAATGGCGTTGAAGATTTGGCTTTGCAATATGCGATTGCCGAGATTGTGCCGCAACATTTTAATCAGGTTCGGCAGCATAAAAATAAAATGCTGGATAAAATTGCCAAGGCTGTTAAAGAGCGTTTGACTTCCGAAGTTCAGTATTGGGATAATAGGGCTAATACTTTAGCCGAAAAAGAATCTTCTGGCAAAATCAATGCCAAACTTAACTCACAAAATGCCAGAAAAAGAGCTGACGATTTAGAAGCACGTTTACATAAACGCATAGAAGATATTGAAAAAGAAAAAATGATTTCTGCTACTCCACCAAATATTGTAGGCGGTGCATTGATAATACCCAAAGGACTGTTGCATATTTTGACAGGCAAGCCTCTGCCGGATACCTTTGGGCAAACTGATAAACAAGCTATTGAATATGCTGCCATGAAAGCGGTTATGGACATTGAAAGTGAATTAGGCTATCTGCCAAAGGATGTAAGTGCGCTAAAATGCGGCTATGATATAGAATCAAAAATACCAGAGGAAATTGCGCAAAATGGTTTTACCTTAAGAATGATTGAGGTTAAGGGCAGAGCCAAGGGAGCGACCAGCGTAACGGTTAGTAAAAACGAGATTTTAACAGCACTAAATAAACCGAATGAGTATATTTTAGCTATCGTTGAAGTTGACGGGGAACAAACGCATACAACCTACTTGAAACAGCCATTTAAGAAAAGTTTGGATTTTGCGGCAACCAGTGTGAATTTTAACATTAAAGAATTGATAGATGGTTCGGAGGTTTTATATGGAGATTGAGGAAATAAAGAAAAGGAATTATATTTTTATCGCTAATGGTATGGATCCTGCATTAAAAGGTTTTTCATTAGATGGTTGGGAAGTGAAAACTATTCATAAAAGACCGATTGAAAATGAAACTCCTAATAAAAT
>CANSKT010000012.1 GCA_947647555.1 uncultured Peptococcaceae bacterium
TACCAGCGCCTACGATACTGCCGAAAAAGCCCGGCAGCACCGGCACAATAACCTGAATGGCCTGAATTAAAATCAACATCAGGGGAGCTAACAGGCCAAAGCTGCCGATATATTCTTTCAGGCTCTCCGGCGAGTTAAAATGCCCCTGTTGCCAGCCGTAAAGCACCAACAGCGTGCCGGCCGTCAGCAGCGCTAAAACCAGGCCGGTCAGCACGATTTTTAAGCAGCTTTTCTTTGTCTGCATATCACTCCTCCTATTTGTAATGATTTTAGAATATTATAAAACTAAATTCTAAAAATTCGACTAGCTAATTTATGAAGAAATCTGAATTTTGCCAATGGCCTATATGAAAAAGCCGTTTGATTTAGTATAATTAAATCAGTAATAGCTAAAATCGTTAGCAAAAAAGAGGTAATAAAATTATGGAAGAAAAAAAGATTTTATTTGCCGACGACGACCCGGAAATTCGTGAGGTGCTGCGTCTGCTGCTTAGCAGCGAGGGCTATAATCTGTTGGAGGCCGCCAACGGCGAGGAGGTTTTGCAGCTGCTGGACGATACGGTGGATTTGGTAATTTTGGATGTGATGATGCCGGGGTTGGGCGGTTTTGCAGCCTGTGCGGAAATTCGCCGCCGCTCCGCAGTGCCGGTGCTGTTTCTCACCGCCAAAGCGCAGGATTCCGACAAAACGCTGGGCTTTTCCGTAGGCGGTGATGATTATTTGGCCAAGCCCTTTTCCTATACGGAGTTTATCTCCAGGGTTAAGGCAATGCTGCGTCGTTATTATGTTTACGGAGCCAAGCCCCAGACCGGCGGCGGCTTAATTTATTGCTGCGGTAACATTGAAATAGACCCGGAACAATGCCTGGTGCGGCAAAATGGTCAGGAGGTGTTGTTGACGGATACGGAATATCGTATTTTATATCTGCTGGCTACGCACCCGAAAAAGATTTTCTCGGTGCAAAATATCTATGAAAGCGTTTGGGGAGAGCCTTATTTTTACAGCTCCAACAACACTGTGATGGTGCATATTCGCAATATCCGACGCAAGCTGGGCGACGACTCGCAAAACAGCAAAACTATCCGCACCGTTTGGGGAAAGGGGTATCGTATTGAATAAACGTTGGTATTTGCAAGGCTTGAGCGCTCAGCTTTTCAAAAGCGTGCTGCTTTCATTGCTGGCGGCGATAATCGTTTTTATACCTTGTCTGTCGCTTGGCAATCAGCTTTTGGCTAAAACAGTTTACGGCCGCCCTTTTATGGCGCAAATGGCTGATGAGCAGTTTGCAAAATTGCAGGAATATGTAGCGCAGCGTCAGGTTACAATGGAAAATCTGCACCTGCTTAACGCCTGGTGCAGCCGGGGCGATAAGGTGTATTTAACCGTTTATTTGCACGGCCGTATCCTATATGAATCGCCACAGGCTGCGAATGTTGAACCTAATCCAGAGGATTTTAACGTCAGCTTTGAGGACGAAGAGCAGGAATACGCTCTGACTTTGAGCGACGGTACAGCGGTGCAGGTCTTTCTGTACTATTATGCTGGCGACGCTTTCTATTATTGGGTGTTGGCGGCCTCCGGCCTGCTGGCCTTTACGGTGTTTTCCGTTTGCTTTATTGGGCTTGTTAATCACAAGCTGCGCTATATAAAGCGTTTGAAACGGGAGCTGGATATTCTGGCCGGCGGCGATTTGCATTATCCTGTGACGGTGAAAGGCCAGGACGAGCTGGCCGAGCTGGCTTTTGGCATAGACCAGATGCGCTGCTCTATTCTGACGCATCAAAAGGCGGAGGAGCAAATACGTTCTGCCAATTCTCAGCTGGTTACGGCAATGTCGCACGATTTGCGCACGCCGCTGACCTCTCTGTTGGCTTATCTGGAGCTGCTGGAGCGTGGCAAATACTCCGATGAAGCCCAGCTGCGCCATTTTATCAGCCGCAGTTTGGAAAACACTCTGCGCATTAAAAATATGGCAGATAAGCTTTTTGAATATTTTCTGGTTTATTCAACGGAATGGGAGCAGCCGGATTTGGAGCCGGTGGCCGCTGACGAATTGCTGCAACAGTTTTGGGGAGAATATGCTTTTGCTTTGGAAAATAATGGTTTTAAGGTTGCAAGCGACTTTCGGCAGCTGGATTGCCGGCTAAATGTGAATATTGAAATGCTGCGCCGGGCCTTTGATAATCTCTATGCCAATATTTTAAAGTATGCCGAGCCAGCGCAACCGGTAAAAATTTACTGGTGGAAAGATGATAAGCAGGTGTGTCTTTTATTGAGCAATCACATTGCCAATACCAGAAACGTAAAGGAAAGCACCAACATTGGCCTGAAAACCTGCCAGCGCATTATCCAAGAGCACAATGGCAGCTTTAACTACAAAATACAGGATAAGCAATTTCAGGTGAAAATTACTTTACCCTTTATTTAAAATGTTCGTGATAAAATAACGGTTTGTTCCATTTTTTGAAACAAACCGTTATTTTTATTTATTTACCGGCATTACCTTTTCAAAACGAAAACTGGCGTCGCAGCCTGGGATTTCTCCGCCCACCTCCATTTGGGGCATATCAGGCTCCGGGTGATGTTCATTGAAGAACTCCACAATATGAAAGCCGCATTTGTTCACATAAAAATGAATGTTGCGCTGTTCAAAGTAAGGGGTAATCGTTTCCCAGACCAGGGTTTCCGGATAGGCCGCCTCCACCGCCTGCCAGGCGGCCAGCCCCAGCCCCTGGCTATGCTTTGCCGTATCAACGAAAAACAAGTCCAGGGAATTATGCCTGGTTTGCGTATCAATGCTTAACAAAACCCCGCCGACTTTTTGGCCCTCGTGCATAATATGATAAGCCACTGCGCCGGGTGAAGCAAAAGCCTCCTGAAGCTCCCGGTCATTGGGGATAGGCTCCGGCAGGGGACCAAAACTCTCCACCACCGCCTTAGCGAAAGCTTGTTGCAAGCGTTGGCAGAAATCCGGCAGCTCCTGCGGTTTAAGCGGCTTTAATTCCACTTTTAAGACTGTCAAAAAAATGCTCCTTTCTGTATTTAATTTTTATAAGATTATATAACAAAAGCCGCCTTAAAACAATAAGCCTGCGTTTAATTTAAGAAAACTTCAGAAATGCCGAACGCTAATTCAGCTTTAAGATTTGTTAAGAAAATCAGCGCTAAAATGTTAAGATATGGGTTTTAGAATATAATCAGGCTCAGGAACAGCACAATTCCTGAGATTTACATAGAAAATATATTAACGAAAGGACGTGTGCATTTATGAACAACAAATTTAACAGAATTAAAGGTATTGCCGGTATTGTAATGATTTTGGTGGTGGCGCTTGCCGCTTTAACCGGCTGCGCCGGCGGCGCTGGCGACAAGGATAAAAAAACGCCGCCCAAAACGCCGACTAAGCAAAGCCAGACGGTTGGCGCAAATAATACAGTGAAAACACCGAGCAGCCAAAGTAATACCGGCAAGGCGGATGCTAAAAAGGAGCAAAACCAAACTAACACAAACAAGAGCAACACAAATGCCGGCCAAGCTAAGACTGACAATGACAAGAGCAAAACTGATACGAACAAAGCTGAAGCTGGCAAAAATGTTGTAAACAAGTCCACAAACGCCAGTAAGAGCAATAATAATAAGAGCGAGAAATAATCAATAGCTCGCAGTAGATACCCTCCAACGCTACCTCCTACACAAGTGGTTAGGGGGTATTTGCTGTTGTTAGTTGATAAGGAGGCAAGATAATGGTCAAGCAAACAATTTTACTGGTAGACGATGAGGCGGAAATCCGCGAGGGGCTGCGTATTTTGCTAAGCGGTGAAAATTATCTGATTATTGAGGCAGCTAACGGTCAGCAGGCATTGGAACAGTTGGCGGCAAACTCAAACAATATTGATTTGATTATTTTGGATATTATGATGCCCGGTTTGTCCGGCTTGCGTGTTTGTGAGGAAATACGCAAAAGCTCAACTGTCCCCATTTTATTTTTAACGGCCAAAGCGCAGGAATCTGATAAGCTGTTGGGCCTGACCGCTGGCGGCGACGATTATCTGGCCAAACCTTTTTCCTATGCGGAACTGATTGGCCGGGTTAAGGCTTTGCTGCGGCGTTATTATGTTTATCAGGGTAAAGGGCAAAAGGGGCTGCAATATCAGAATAATATGCTGATTGCCGGCGGCATAAAAATCAGCCTGGAAAGCAATCAGGTTTGGGTACAGGGGCAGGATGTAGAGCTGACCAGCATTGAATATCATATTTTGCGCTTGTTAATGGAAACGCCCCAAAAGATTTTTTCCACACAAAATATCTATGAAAGTGTTTGGAATGAACCTTATTTTTATATATCCAACGGCACTGTTATGGTGCATATACGTAAGCTGCGTGTTAAAATTGAAAACGATCCGCAAAATCCCCGTTATTTGAAAACCGTTTGGGGTAAGGGTTACCGCTTTGAGGCAGCAGTAAATGAGGTGGACAATTATGACGCAGAGTAAATCGACCAGCCTGACCGTACAGTTTAGCCGTTTGCTGCTTGTAGCAGGAATTGCGGCGTTGCTTTTGTTCTCATTGTTGCGCTGGGGCGGTGGGCTGCTTTTAGAAGCGTATTTTGTCGAGTCTGATTTTCAAGCCAGAATAAACGATACCAGAATGACAAATTTGCAGGAATATGTCAATAAAAATAATTTGCAGGCCAAAGACAGTTTACAGCTAACCGAATGGGCTAAAAAGCAGCCTTTAATTCTGTTGGAGGTTTATCGAAACAATATTTTGCTTTACAATTCCACAGCTCCGGGCGAATGGCCGATGGAGGAAAATGAACTTGAGGTTCCTTACTATGATTGGCAATCATATTATCAGATAAGTTTTGCCGATGGTCAGGCTGATGTTCTTATTTATGCCGATGATACCTATCGCTGGTTTTTATATCTGACACTGGCTTCATTGCTGTTGGCCTGTCTGCTGTTTTTGCTTATCTTTCTATATGGTTGTAAGAACATTGTAAAATACATCTGTCGGCTTTGCCAGGAAATTCAGGTGTTGGAGGGAGGTGATTTGAACAGTTCCATTACATTGCAGGGCAATAATGAACTAACCCAACTGGCGCAAAGTTTAGACTCTATGCGTCAGGCGTTTAAAGAGCAGCGAGAGCAGGAAGTGGTAATTTTTCAATCTCATCAGCAGATGATTACAGAAATGTCGCACGATTTGCGCACGCCGCTTACCACATTGCAGATTTATACGGATATTCTGCGTTTACAAAAATATGAACCAGACCAGTTGGCGGATTATCTAAACAAAATAGACGCCAAAGCTGCTCAAATTAAACAGCTTGCCGACAATATTTTTACTTACTCATTGGCGACAAAGAAGCAGTATGTGGAACATAATATAAAAAGTGATTCAAAATAAATTTTTCATAGTTGAGGTTAATTACACTATGAAAAAGAGTTTTTTTGCCGAGCGCCTCCTGATTTTCAATGTTTTTAACGAGTTACATTGAATAATTAGGAGGTTCTGTTTATGTTTATTGCTAAAACGGATTACACATTAAATAAAAAGAATAAAGACGCTATTGTTTGCAAAACGGCAGTTGGTAACTATGTGTTGCTGAAACGGGAGGATTTTGCCAGTGATGATGAATTTGAGAAATGGAAAGCCTGGTCAGATGAAGATTATCACATCAGTGAAAATGCTACTCGAAGAACCAGCCGCAAAAATGTGATGTTGAGCGAAAAGTTGGATAATGAAATTTCCTGCCCTTCTGCTGAGGAGATGCTTTGTGAAAAGCTGGATGGTTTAGAGCGAATTGACAACGTGTGTCGTATAAAGGATTTGCTGACTGAAACCCAGTACCTGCGGTTATGGCTTTATGGTGTTAAAGGCATAAGTATGCCCAAGATTGCTAAATTGGAGGGTGTTAGCACAAGCTGTGTTTCCAGTTCAATATATGGAGCCAGAAATAAAATTAAGAAAAGATTAAGTGAGTTTACGGAATAGCTTAAAGCATAAGTATAACGGAGCAGATTACATACAAGTTTTCTGCTCCGTTTTGTGCTTTGTAGAAAAAATAACCGCTATTTTGAGCTTTTAGGTATTACCCTACACGCACCCTTAAAAATGAGCTTTTAGAGTTTCTGAAAGCCTTATGTGGTGCGGCTTTAAAATCAACTTTATCTGCAAAAGGCTCATTCATATGGATAGCTGAAAAATTTTTTAATGAATATTACAAATAATCTTGACAACACTCGTCTGGTTTATATTTGTTGGTTGAACAATATTTTTTTGAATGGACAGCAGGCTTGACATTTATCAAAAAATCAATTAAAATATAAACATCAATTAAATAATTTCAAACAGTAACCGCAGGTCTTGACAGCCTGTGGTTATTTGTATTACAAAAGGAGGTAGGTTACTGCAAACACACCGGTTATGAATTATAAACAGTATCGCAAAACCAGAAAGCTGTTGAACGAATACTGCAACTTCTTTATAAATCAAAAGCCAAACAATGTGTAATCTGCGGCAAATCATTTATACCCGGTTCAAACAGAGCAAAATATTGCCTTGATTGTTCAGTTATGGAGCGGAAGCACCAAGAATCTGCCCGTCAACGAAAGCGTTATTATTCTACGCATTTAGAAATACTAGAAGCCTTATAAATAGCGACTTGTAATAGGTTTATCAATATAGGGTATGTAGGGTAATGCCAGAAAGGAGAAAATTGCAAATGTATAATACAACCACCAATTTAGCCTAAAATCTAAAATTTGGAGGTAATGATTGCCGGAGAAAGAAATTGATACTAAAAACGACAGTGGAATGGAAATTCCAGATTATGCTATTGAAGCCATAGCCAGAAGTTTGCTGCCAATAATTCAAACATACTACGAAAGCGATGCAGACAAAAAGGATTTGGCAGAATGGCAGGCTAAGCAAATCAAAAAGTGCAGATAGCATAAAAAATAAGCGTCAGAAAACAGTTGAATAGCGTTTTCTGGCGCTTATGGTTTTAATAGTCTTTCAAATCTTCCAGATAGATTAAAAATCCGAACCCACCGCCGATTGGCATTAGGTTCGGATTTTCGTGTTTTGGTGGAGACGGTTGGAATCGAACCAACGACCTCTTGCATGTCAAGCAAGCACTCTAACCAACTGAGCTACGCCTCCAAGCAGTTACTTTTACAGTATATCATGCCCAAAGTCTTTAGTCAAGGGGATTGGTTAATTATTGTATAGGCAGCTGGGAATTATGTAGGAATTATTGTTGGTTAATTGGCGGCAAAGTCTTGACTAGAACTGAAAAATAGCATACAATAATAAGATAAAATAAGCGGAGGTTTATTTATATGACAGAAAATAAATTGACTGATGAGCGCCAGGCGAGAATACAGGCGGCTGTGCGTGAGATTTTGCTGGCGGTGGGCGAGGACCCGGACCGGGAAGGTCTTTTGGAAACGCCGGCTCGGGTGGCCAGAATGTATGATGAAATTTTGGCCGGCATGCGAGAGGAGCCGCGCGAGCATTTGCAGAAGCAATTCAACACGGACAAGCATGGCGAATTGGTTCTGGTTAAAGATATCCCCATATACTCTCTTTGTGAGCATCATATGCTGCCCTTTTATGGCCGGGCGCATATTGCCTATATCCCTAAAGACGGCCGGATAACCGGCCTTTCCAAGCTGGCGCGTATGGCTGACGGTTATGCGCGGCGTTTGCAGGTGCAGGAGCGGCTGACAACCCAAATGGCCGATGCGGTGATGGACGTTTTGCAGCCGCGCGGTGTTTTGGTGGTGATTGAAGCCGAACATATGTGCATGACCATGCGCGGTGTGCAGAAGCCCGGCTCATTAACGGTCACTTCAGCGGTGCGCGGCTATTTTGAGAAAGATGTCAAAGCCAGAGCCGAGGCTATGTCGTTAATTCGTGGTTGATAGGGAGGTGTTAGGGGTTCGTGGCAAAAATATTAAGCTTTTGCAAGGACTTTGTTGTAATTTTTGTATGTGCGTTACTTTTATCGCTGGTAATTAAAACTTTTCTGATTGATAACCGTTTGATACCAACTTCATCAATGGTGCCAACCGTACCCACCAATGGACGGATTTTGGTTAACCGTCTGATTTATGATTTTGGGGAGCCAAAATTTCAGGATATTGTGGTTTTTGAGCCAACGGAAACTACCAAAATTGAGGTTGGCCGGGACGATGATATGCTGAAAAGGGTGATTGGATTGCCCGGTGATGTGGTGCAGGTGTTGGACGCGCAGCTTTATGTGAACGGTCAGGCCATTGACGAGCCTTATCTGGCCGAGCAAATGACCTATGAATTTGGCCCGGTGACGGTGCCAGAAGATAGCGTGTTGCTTTTGGGGGATAACCGGAA
Organism: uncultured Peptococcaceae bacterium; assembly: GCA_947647555.1. Classification (GTDB taxonomy): domain Bacteria; phylum Bacillota; class Dehalobacteriia; order UBA4068; family UBA4997; genus Avidehalobacter. The sequence goes on from CANSKT010000012.1 coordinate 8,380, forward strand.
TGTCAGCTTTGATGCGCATATGTGGTCAAATCCCTTTGTGCCGCTGGATAATGTCAAGGGCAAAGCCTTTTTCCTCTATTGGCCGACCTCGCAATTTGGCTTTTTACACTAAAAATTTCTGTTAAAAGCTGTTGGCGGTTTATTTTCGATAGCCGGCAAAGGGGCGATGCAGGTAGCGGAGCATTACGGACGGCAGGCCGCCCAGCAGCCCCAGCAGCAGCAGATAGGCCAGGCCGCAGACACTGCCGGCCAGCAGAAAAACGATTAAATCATTGTTTATAACGGCGGAGCAAAATTGCTTGGCCGTTTTTAGTATCATTATGCAGGGCAGCAGCGCCAGCAGCGGTTTAATAAATATGTTGAGTATATCCAGACGCATGGCGCAGGCCAGTTTCAGGCAGGTATAATCACACAGGCAGGCGCTTGCGGCCAGCAACAGATAAGCCGCCGCCGCGCCGGGCAGACCATAAAGCGGCACCAGCAGCCGAATAGCCAGCAGAAACACGCCGCCGGAAAGCAGCAGGCTTATGAGCAGCGAGTTCAGTTTGCCCATGCCCTGCAAAATGCTGGTCAGCGCCGTTTGGGCATAGATGAAAAAAGCGCCCAGAGCCAAAATACGCAGGGGCGGCGCGGCCTCTGGTGCATGGAAAAGCCAGCTGCAAAGTTCAGTGGCATGGCTGAAAAACAGCAGACTGAACGGCGCGGCGATGACGGCGGTAAGGTGCAGGCTTTGATTGATACGCCGGCTAAGACACATTTTGTCATTGTCGATTTCTGCAATGGCCGGCAGCAGCGCCATGGCCAGAGTGGCCGTAAAAATGCCGGGCAGGTGGATTAAAGCCAGCGCCACGCCTGAAAAATTGCCGTAAGCGGCCGTGGCCTGACTGCTGTTTAAGCCGCTTTGCACCAAGGCCAGCGGCAGCATAGTGGCTTGCAGAAGCAATATGCCGGAGCTGATTAGGCGCTGCACGGTAACCGGCGCGCCGTAAGCCAGCAGGCTTAAACCGATACTGAAATGGCTTAAGCTGGGTGTTTCCGTATTTTCCGGGCGCTGGCGGTGATATTGCAGCCAGATATAAAACAGGCCGGCCAATTCGCCCAGTACGGTGGCGGCGGCCACGCCTAAAAGGGCGGTGGGCAATCCTTGGGGCAGCAGGGCGCTAACCAGCGCCGCGCCGGCCAGCACGCGCACGGTCTGTTCAATGTTTTGCGATACGCCGATGATACCGATTTGCTTGGTGGCCTGAAAATAAGCGCGAAAACCGGAGCAGACGGTGACGATGAAGATAGCCGGCGTTAAGGCGCGCAGATAATTCAGCGTGCGCGCTTCCGGGTTAAGATTTTGCAGCAGCAGCGGCGCCAGCAGCGCGCAAAGCAGGGTTACGCCTGCGCCCAGCACAATTAGCATTCCCAAACTGGTTTGTTGAATTAAGCGCAGGTTTTGAAAACGCCGCCGGCCAATCTCGGAAGCCAGCAGCTTGCTCATAGCCAGCGGAATACCAAGGCTGGCGGCCACCAGCGCCAGCGAGTATACCGGGCTGACCATTTCTGTGATACCGATGCCCTCGGCGCCAATCAGGCGCACCAGAATAATTTTGTAGACAAAGCCCAGACAGCGCGAAATAAAATTACAGATTAACAAAATGGCCGCGCTCCAGAAAATATTTTGCATTTTCATCAAAAATACCTCATAAATTTTTATCTTGTCGTAAAATTTTCGCAAAAGCGTTTTTTTTATAAATATGAAGCCGCGCACTTTGATATGAAGAATTTTTGCGCGGCTCCTGCCGGTGAGTTTTGGCAATTTTTATTTACGCCGGGTGAGCGGATAAAAATAAATATTAATTTTTTGGAGGATTTTCAAGAAAAAAGTATAATTTATTTAATATGATATAATTTCTTCCAGAGTCGGTCTGATTGTCCTGTTATGATGTTTTTTCAGGCATTATTTGAACGGCCTTGCGCCGGCTGAAATGCGTTAAGATGCCGTTATAAAATGCCTTTAAATAAAGTACACAATAGATAGAAGGAGGAAAGTTTTATGAAGGTTTACAAGACAGAGAATATCCGCAACATCGCTATTGCTTCACATCAGGGGACTGGTAAGACGAGTTTGGCCGAGGCTATTGTTTTTCAAACCGGCGCAGCCAACCGCCTGGGCAAGGTTACCGAGGGCAATACGCTTTCTGATTACAGTCCTGAGGAGGTTAAGCGTAAGGTTTCGGTAAACACTTCTCTGTTGGCCTGTGAATGGCATGATACAAAGCTGAACATTTTAGATGTGCCGGGCTTTTTGGATTTTGCCGGTGAGTTAGACGCCGCCTTGCCGGTTTGTGAGAATGTGTTGATGACGGTTGACGCGGCTGCCGGCGTGGGCGTTGGTACGGAATTGATTGCCGAAAAAGCGCGTGCGCAAGGCAAGGCCATGGTTATTTTTATCAATAAAATGGAACGTGAAAACGCTGATTTTGATAAATGTGTGGCTGCTCTTTCTGACACGCTGGGTATTCAGGCTGTGCCGGTGCAGCTGCCGATTGGGCAGGAGGCCGGCTTTAAGGGCGTTGTCAATGTGCTTTCCAAAAAGGCCTATCTGTTTGAGGGCGGTAAAACAACTGAAACCGAGATGCCGGCAGATATGGCCGACGCTGTGGACGATGCGCATATGCGTTTGATGGAATATGCCGCCGAGGGCAATGATGAAACTTTGATGAAATACCTGGACGGCGAAGAACTGACTGATGATGAAATCAAAATCGGCCTGCGCGGCGCGATTGCCAAGGGCGTTCTGGCTCCGGTGCTTTGCGGCTCCGCCCTGAATAATATGGGCGTTGATATTCTGCTGGGCTTCAGCGCGGCCTATCTGCCCTCGCCGCAGGATTGTCTGCCGGAGGAAGATGAGCAGAAACCGCTGGCGGCGCTGGTTTTCAAATCCATCAGCGACCCGTTTGTCGGCAAGCTGAATTTGTTTAAGATTTGCCAGGGCAATATGAAAGGCGTGACGACGCTTTATAATTCCACCAAAGGCAAAGAGGAAAAAATTGGCGGTCTGGCAACCATGCTGGGTAAAACTACTGTGCCGGTTACCGAGTTGGCCTGGGGCGATATCGGCGTTTTCAGCAAACTGGCTAACACCGGAACTAATGATACTCTGTGCCTGAAAGATAAGCAGGTTGAACTGCCGACGATTGAGTTCTCCCGGCCGAATTATACCGTGGCTATTCAGCCCAAGAGCAAAGCTGATGAAGATAAGTTGGGCGCGGCTTTGCAGAAGATTTTGGAAGAAGACCCCACGCTGCTTTGCGTGAAAGACCCGATTACCAAGCAGACGCTGCTTACCGGTATGGGCGATACGCATATTGACATAACTATGGACAGATTGGTGCGCAAGTTTAACGTGCTGGTGGATATGGTGGAGCGTACCCTGCCTTATCGCGAAACTATCCGCGGCAAAGCTACTCATATTGAGGGCAAACATAAAAAGCAATCTGGCGGTCATGGTCAGTATGGTCATGTATTTATTGACGTTGAACCGTGCTATGATGAAGATTTTGTGTTTGAGGAAAAGATTTTCGGCGGTTCCGTGCCGAAGCAATATATTCCGGCGGTGGAAAAAGGCCTTAAAGAGGCCATTATGGAGGGCGTTTTGGCCGGTTATCCCGTCAGCAATATTAAAGTGACTTTGACTGACGGCTCCTATCATGATGTAGATTCCTCTGAAATGGCGTTTAAGATTGCTACTAACATCGCTTTCCGCAAGGCTTGTGAGCAGGCCAAACCGGTGCTGATGGAGCCGATTATGGACGTGGAAATCCGCGTGCCTGACGCTTATACCGGCGATATTATGGGCGATGTTAACGGTGCGCGTCGCGGCCGCATTATGGGCATGGAAAAGGACGGCAAGGTGCAGGTTATCAATGCGCGTATTCCGCTGGCCGAGCTTTCCCGTTATACCATTGATTTGAAATCTATGACCCAGGGGCGCGGCAAGTTCACCATGGAGCCGGCCGGCTATGAAGAAGCCCCGGCCAATGTGGCGGAGAAAGTTATCGCTAAGAGCAAGAAAGAGTAAAAATTATAAAATAGCCTGAAATATACAAATCCCCTCCTGCTGATTGCAAAATCAACGGGAGGGGATTTTTGTAATTATTGATAAAGATTATAACCAGCCGCTAAGCCGGTTGCGGACACTTTTACAGCCGAGATTTGAAATCTGCATAACCAAACTGTTTATGCAGAATATACTCGCCGGCGGCGTTGCGCAATACAATGGCCGGCAGGGGCATACCGTTAAAAGTGTTGTTTTTAACCATGGTATAAATTGCCATATCCTCAAAAGTCAGCTGGTCGCTGGGCTGTAATGGTTGGACGAAAGAGTAATCGCCAATTACATCGCCGGCCAGACAGGTGGGGCCGCCCAGACGATAAGTGTAGGGCAGTTCTCCAGGCAGAGCGGAACCCTGAAGCGGCGGCCGGTAAGGCATTTCCAAAACGTCCGGCATATGGCAGGCGGCAGAAGCGTCTAAAATGGCGCATTGTGGAGCACCAGCCTGCGCCGGCAGCACGTCCAGCACAGTGGTGCGCAGAAAACCACAATCCAGAGCCACTGCTTCGCCGGGTTCCAGATAAATCTGTAAATCATATTTCTGACGCAGACGCAGCAAACATTCCTCCAGCGCCGGCAGGTTGTAGTCGGGTTTAGTCAGGTGATGACCGCCGCCCAAATTTAGCCAGCGCATATGCGGCAGAAACTTGCCGAATTTTTCTTCCAGCGCGGCCACGGTTTGAATAAGCGCGTCGCTGTTCTGCTCGCATAAAGTGTGCATGTGCAGGCCGTCTAATAGCGGTAGCCAGTCCGGGTTGAAGTCGGCCCGGCGCACGCCCAGACGGGAGCCGGGGGCGCAGGGGTCATAAATAGCGTGGCTTTGGGTGGAAAATTCCGGGTTGACGCGCAGACCGCAGCTTTTGCCGGCGGACCGCGCCTGGGGGGCAAATTTTTGCAGCTGCTGGCCGGAGTTAAAAATTAGATGGTCTGCCAGCGGCAATAATTCGGCAAATTCCGCGTCAGTAAAAGCCGGCTTAAAAACATGCACCTCGCCGCCGGGCATTTCCTCGCGGCCCAAGCGCGCTTCATAAAGCCCACTGGCGGCGGTGCCCTGCAAATAACGGCCAATCAGCGGATACAGCGCATAACAGGAAAAAGCTTTTTGCGCCAGCAAAATCCGGCAGCCGGTGCGCTGGCAAATTCCCTGCAAAAGGCGCAGATTGTTCTCCAGCCGGGTTTCGTCAATGATATAGCAGGGGCTGGGCAGTTGGCCGGGGGATAAAATCTGGCCGGGCATTTAGTCCACCAACTCCGGCGTAAAACTTTCCTGCCAGGGCAAACCCCAGCGGTTCAGGGCGTCCATGAACGGATCCGGGTCAAACTCCTCAATGTTATACACGCCGGGTTTTTGCCAAACGCCTTGCATAACCAGCATGGCGCCAATCATGGCCGGAACGCCGGTGGTGTAGGCCACGGCCTGCGAACCGACTTCCTGATAGCATTTTTCGTGGTCGCAGACGTTATAAAGGTAATAATGTTTAAGCTGGCCGTCTTTTTTGCCGGTAAAAATGCAGCCGATGTTGGTTTTGCCTTTGGTGCGAGGGCCCAGTGAGGCCGGGTCTGGCAATACGGCTTTCAAAAATTGCAGTGGCACAATCTGTTTGCCCTCAAATTCAATCGGCTGGATAGAGGTCATGCCGACGTTTTCCAGACATTTCAGGTGGGTCAGATAACTTTGGCCGAAAGTCATGAAAAAGCGGATACGTTTAATGCCGGGCATGTTCAGCGCCAGCGATTCCAACTCCTCATGGTGCAGCAGATACATATCCTTTTCGCCAACCTCCGGGAAGTTGTAAACGCGTTTAATTTCCATGGGCGCAGTTTCCACCCACTGGCCGTTTTCCCAATAGCTGCCGTTGGCGGAAACCTCGCGAATATTGATTTCCGGGTTAAAATTGGTGGCAAAGGGATAGCCGTGGTCACCGGCGTTGCAGTCCAGAATGTCAATATAATTAATCTCGTCAAAATGGTGCTTTAAGGCATAGGCGGAAAACACGCCGGTTACGCCGGGGTCAAAGCCACTGCCCAAAAGCGCGGTGATACCGGCCTGTTCAAAGCGCTCGCGGTAAGCCCACTGCCATTTATACTCAAACTTGGCCGTGTCCTCCGGCTCATAGTTGGCCGTGTCCACATAAGGCACGCGCGCCGCCAGACAGGCCTCCATGATAGACAAATCCTGATAGGGCAGCGCCAGATTAAGCACTACGTCCGGCCGCTCGGCCTCAATCAGCCGGGTCAACTCCTCCACATTGTTAGCGTCCACCTGGGCGGTGCTGATTTTGGTTTTGGTCTGCCCGGCCAGTTTGTCGCGCAGTGCATCACATTTGGCTTTGGTGCGGCTGGCCAGACAAAGTTCTGTAAAAACATCGCTGTTCTGGCAGCATTTGTGAATGGCTACGGACGCTACGCCGCCGCAGCCGATAATCATTGCTTTTCCCATTTTCTGTACCTCTCTAAAATTTATATATAATATGCACGTTTAACAACGCCATTATAACGCCAGCAGCATTTCCCGGACAATTTTACAGGCCACGGCGGTGGAAACGCCGCTTTGGTCATAATGCGGCGCCAACTCGTTAACATCGCAGGCCACAACCTGTGCTTTTTGGCAGACCTGAACCGCCGCCTGCATCAGCTGCAAAAAGCTGACGCCGCCTGGCTCCGGCGTGCCGGTGCCGGGGAAAACGCTGGGGTCTAAAACGTCCAAATCCAGTGTGAAATAAACCGGCTGACCCTGACAGGCCGCCAGCGCCTGTTCCAAACCGTTGAAATCGAATTTCTGCAAATGAGTATGTCCGGCCGCCGCCCATTCAAATTCATAGCGCTCGCCGGAGCGAATACCAAACTGCCAAATTCGGTCGTCGCCCAAAATTTCCCAGCAACGCCGAATTACTGCGGCATGGGAAAGGGTTACGCCAAGATAATCCTCGCGCAGGTCTGTATGCGCGTCAAAATGCAGCAAATGTAGGTTGGGGTAGCGTTCGGCGGCGGCGCGTACCGCGCCCAGGGTCACCAGATGTTCGCCGCCCAGCATAAAGGGCAGTTTGCCGGCGTCCAGAATTTGACCGGTATGGTCGGCAATGGCGGCCAGCGTCTGCGCGCTGTCGCCAAATGGCAGTTCCAAATCGCCGCTGTCGCAAACCAGACAATCGGTGGCTAAATCGCGCTCCTGATAAGGGCTGTAAGTTTCCAGCCCAAAGGAATCCGCCCGAATAAAGCTGCTGCCAAAACGCGTGCCCGGCCGGTTGGAGGTGCTGGAATCATAGGGCGCGCCGAAAAGCACGATATTGGCGTCGGCAAAATCCGCGTCGCAGGCCAGAAAGGTTTGATAATTTTTCTGAATGTTATTTGACATATTATTCAACGTCCTCCATATCCTCCAGCAGCCTTTCCACATAAGCCGGCAGGGCGAAAGCGCCGCGGTGCAGGTTGGTGGTGTAATATTGGGTGTTAAGGCCGCGGCTGTTCCATTCGGCGGCGCGTAAATCCTTGACCGGGTGATATTTTTTGGCGGAAAAACCAAAAAGCCAATGCCCGGAGGGATAAGTCGGAATATGCGCCTGATAAACGCGACTTAAGGGAAAGCTGGCAATAATTCGGCTGTGGGCGCGCTGCATGGCCAGAGCGTCGGCCTCATAAAAGGGACTTTCATGCTGATTAACCATAATGCCGTCGTCGCGCAGCGCCTTGTAACAGTTGCCGTAAAACTCTCGGGTAAACAAACCCTCGCCGGGACCGAAAGGGTCGGTGGAGTCCACAATAATCAAATCATAATTGGCCTGTTTGGTGCGGACAAATTTCAGGCCGTCGGCAAAATGAATATGAACTCTGGGGTCGTCCAGCTGGCTGGCGGTCTGCGGCAGAAATTCCCGGCAGGCCTGCACCACCATTTCATCAATTTCCACCAAATCAATCCGGGCGATTTCCGGATATTTAACCAGCTCACGCACCACGCCGCCATCACCGGCGCCGATTACCAGCACGTCCTGTATATGGGGGTGTACGGCCAGCGGCACATGCGTTATCATTTCATGGTAAATAAATTCGTCCTTTTCGGTCAGCATCATATAGCCGTCCAGCGTCAGAAAACGGCCAAATTCAGTCGATTCAAAAATGTCAATGCGCTGAAATTCGCTCCGGGCGCTGTATAGCTGTTTATCAACGCGAATAGAAAATTTTACATGCGGCGTGTGTCTTTCTGTGAACCACAATTCCACCAACATCACTTCCTTATTTTATCACTGGCTATTTTATCACATTCAGGTATTCAATCTGCGCGTCCTCCGGGCCGGTTAGCGAGGAGCCTTTTTGCTTGGCGTAGCTGATATAAGCTAAAATCTGCTCGGTGATTTTCTCGCCGGGCGCCACAATCGGTATGCCGGGCGGATAACACATCACAAACTCGCTGCAAATACGGCCGCGCGTCTGCGCCAGCGGCAAGGACTCCTTGGGGGCGTAAAACGCCTGCTGTGGCGTTAATTCCACCTGCGGTTCGATGTATTCCTGGGTGAGCAGTCCGCTTTTATCGCGCTTGTAACGGCGGCGGATTTCCGCCAGCGCACTGACCAGCCGTTCAATATCTCGCTGGCGGTCGCCAATCGAAATATAGGCCAGAATATTGCCTAAATCACCGAACTCAATCTGAATATCATACTCATCGCGCAGAATATCGTAAACCTCGATGCCGGCCAGACCCACATTCAGCGTGTTGACGGAAAGCTTGGTGCGGTCAAAGTTGGCTACGGCGGTGCCACTTTGCGCCAACTCTGCGCCAAATGCCCAATAATCGCCAATACTATTGATTTCCTCCCGGGCGTATTCGGCCAGCTTCAACACCTGGGCAAAAATTTGCCGCCCCTCCAGCGCCAGCTTGCGCCTGGAAATATCCAGACTGGAGAGCAGCAGATAGGAGGCGCTGGTGGTCTGGGTCAGATTGATAATCTGGCGGCAATAGCCGGGGCTGATACTTGGCCCTAGCAACAGAAAAGAACTTTGCGTCAGACTGCCGCCGGATTTATGCATACTGACGGCGGCCATATCCGCGCCCACATGCATGGCGGCCGGGGGCAGATTATCGCCAAAATAAAAGTGCGTGCCATGCGCTTCATCAGCCAGCGCCAGCATATTGTGGCGGTGCGCCAAATCCACAATGGCTTTAATATCAGAACATACGCCATAGTATGTGGGGTTGTTAATCAGCACAGCCTTGGCGTTGGGGTTGGCTAAAATAGCGGCTTCCACCTGTTCTGGCCGCATACCCAGCGCAATGCCCAAATCCGGATTAACGTCCGGGTTGACGTAAACCGGACGCGCGCCGCAAAGCACCATGGCGTTTAATACGCTGCGGTGGACGTTGCGCGGCAGAATAATCTGGTCGCCCTGCTTGCAGACGGTCAAAATCATGCTTTGCACGGCAGAGGTTGTGCCGCCAATCATTAAAAAGGCGGCCGCTGCACCAAAGGCTTCGGCTGCCAGTTCTTCGGCGCGTTTGATGACGGAAACCGGGTGGCAGAGGTTGTCCAGCGGCTTCATGGAGTTAACGTCCAGATTGACGCATTGCTCGCCCAGAAAGGCGGTCAACTCCGGGTTGCCGCGCCCTCTTTTGTGGCCGGGCACGTCAAAGGGGACTACACGCATTTTTTGAAAATTTTGCAGTGCCTGATAAATCGGCGCTTCATTCTGACTGAGCTGTTTCGTGGTTTATACCCCCTTTAATAGATATTTTTAAAAATATTTTAATAAATGTTTCGTCCCGAAAAATTTTAAAAAATTTCTCTGCAAAAGTAATTGGGCAATTAAGGTTATATTCGGGTTTAATAAATGTTTCGTCCCGAAAAAATCTCTATCATTTCCTGGCGCAGGCTGTCGGTAATTTCCAGCCGGGTTTTGGGCGGCAGTTCATAAACGTCGGCGTTAAAAAGGTAATTTTGCAGGTCAATATCCTTAATCAGCATTTTGGTATGGAAGATATTGGCCTCATAAATATTAATATCCACAGCGTCATAGCGGCGCAGGGTTTGTTCATTGATATAATTTTGAATAGAGTTGATATAGTGGTCGATGAACAGCTTGCGCCCCTGTAAATCACGGGTAAAGCCGCGCACGCGGTAATCCATGGTGATGATATCGGAGTCAAAGCTGCCAATCAGATAATCCAGCGTGGAAAGCGGCGTAATCTCGCCGCAGGTTGCCACGTCGATATCCACCCGAAAGGTGGCCAGACAGGTTTCCGGGTGATATTCCGGATAGGTATGCACGGTGACATGGCTTTTATCCAGATGCGCCACGGTGGTATCGCTGACGGGTACCATGGAACTTTCTGCAATCAGCAGGGTAACGCTGGCTCCCTGCGGTTCATAGTCCTGGCTGGAAATATGCAGAACTTTAGCGCCAATCATCTCTGCCACGTTGGTCAGAATACTGGTCAGACGCTCTGAGTTGTACTGCTTGTCAATATAAGCAATATAATCTTTTTGCTCGCGCTGAGTTTTGGCATAGCAAACGTCATAAATATTGAAGCTTAATGATTTGGTGAGATTGTTAAAGCCATATAGCTTGATTTTTTCCTGTTGCATAACACAAACCGCCTTTACAGAGTTATAATTAAGGAAAGAATTGGGATATATGGTTAAGTGTTTAGACAAACAAACAACCAATAACACAAAGCCAAACGGAGCCACTTGCGTTTTTGGTTGTTTGCAATTTCAGAGTCTATATAGCAAATATTTTACTTTTACTACTCTTATTTACCGTTTCACAAGTTTGGTGCGGGCCGCCCGGTTTTTTTCGCAAAAATATTTGCCTGTTTCCTATCTTGCATTTTATCATAGCTGAAATATCAAGTCAAGAGTTTTGGCGGAATTTAAGAGCATAAAAAAAGATTAAATTGTGGGAATACAATTTAACCTTTCTTTAATTTTTGTTATATACGGCATAATATTAAATTGCCCTCTGAACTTTGCCGGAACGCAGGCAGCGGGTGCAGACATGAATTCTCTGCGGAGTGCCGCCCACCACAACCTTAACCCTTTGCAGGTTGGGTTTCCATTTGCGTTTTGTGCGGATATGTGAGTGGCTTACCTTCATACCGGTTTGCATAGTTTTGCCGCAGACTTCGCATTTTGCCATAGTTCCACCTCCTTTTTCCAGGCAATAATAAACCCTCCAAATTAATTAATCTCCTTAACGGAGAATAACCTATACTATTTTAGCAGAAAATTAACGCAGTTGCAAGAGTTTTTTGGAAATTTTTTGCGGATATTTTTTCTAAACCATTTTTGGCGCATAGTTTTTGCTTTTTTTCGCATTTTTGGCAAAAAAGCTTGACAAATTGCGGCGCTGGTAATATAATATTACAAGTGCAACGGGGCGTAGCTCAGTTTGGCTAGAGCGCTACCTTGGGGTGGTAGAGGCCGCACGTTCAAGTCGTGTCGCTCCGACCAGAAAAAACCTGTCTATTCTGAATTATTGTTCAGATTAGACAGGTTTTTTATTATGAATAAATGTTGCCGGTTGGTATGGCATCTGGCTGGCAGTCCGCTCAGGCGGCGCTGCCAGCAGTCATTTGGGTGGCGCGGTTTATGGCCGCGTCAATGTTGGGCAAAAAGTTTTCCTCACCAACCAAATCATACATGCCGGATTTCTGGAAAACGGACATGGGCTGTTCATTTACATGGGAGAATAACATTTGAATACCCTTGCTTTTACATTCGTCATAAAGACGGTGCAGGCTGTTGATAGCGGTGATATCCATGGCCGGCACGGAGCGCATACGCAGGATAAGAACCCGACGGCCGGTGTTGCGCTCAATGTGCGGAATTTTATCAGCCGCGCCGAAGAAGATAGGGCCGGTGAGTTCATACACCATAACATGGGACGGCACAGGCTTCATGCGGCCCTGGTCGTCGCCAGTATCCTCAATATACTCCCACTCCTTGACTTCGGTTACATCGGCCATACGCTTCATGAACAGCAGACAGGCCAAAGACAGGCCAACCACGATGGCGACAACCAGGTCAAACATTACGGTGAGCAGGAAAGTAACCACCAACACGGCGGCGTCGCTCATGGGCGAATGTTTGATAACCTGGATTACGGTTTGCCAGCCGCTCATGTTGTAGGCCACCTGGAACAGAATGGCGGCAATGCAGGGCATGGGGATAAGTGCGGCGTAAGGCATCAGCAGAACCAGTACCAGCAGCAGCACCAAAGCATGTACCATGCCGGCGACGGGAGAACTGCCGCCGTTTTTGATGTTGGCGGCGGTTCGGGCAATGGCGCCGGTGGCCGGGATACCGCCAAAGAAAGCGGAGGCTGTGTTACCAACGCCCTGCGCCACCAGTTCCATGTTGGAATTATGCCGGGTGCCAATCATTTCATCAGCTACGACGGCGGACAGCAGGGACTCAATGGCCGCCAGCACGGCGATAGTAAATGTATCCGGCAGTACGGCCGCCACAGTTTCATATGACATATCGGGCATGGCGAAATGCGGCAGGGAGCTGGAAATGGTATATAAATCACCGATAGTGTTAACGGGCAAATTCAGCAATTTAACGGCGGCGGCGGTTACCAGCACGGCAATGAGCGAGGACGGCACCTTTTTGAAAACTTTGGGCCAGAAAAAAAGTATGGCCAAAGCCAGACAGCCGATGCCTAAAGCCGCCGGGTTCAGGGTGTTGATACAGCGTGCGGTTTCTTCCAGCTTCCACATGGTTTCTACGGGGGATTGCGTAAACGTCAGGCCAAAGAAGTCTTTTAGCTGGCCGATAATGATAGTTATGGCAATGCCGGCCGTAAAACCGACGGTGATAGTGTAGGGAATGAATTTAATCATGCTGCCCATACGCAGCAGACCCATTAAAACCAGCATTATACCGGCCAGAATGGTGGCGGTGGCCAGACCCTCCATGCCGTTTTTGGCAACGATGCCGGCGACAATGGTGGCAAAGGCGGCGGTGGGGCCGGCAATCTGCACCTTGCTGCCGCCTAGGGCAGAGATGATAAAACCGGCGACAATGGCGGTATATAAGCCCTGTTCCGGGGCGACGCCAGAGGCCAGCGCCAGCGCGATAGACAGGGGTAGGGCAATTATGGCCACAATCAAACCGGAAATTAAATCTTTGATAAAGGTTTCTCGGGAATAATGCTTTAGGGAATGGATTAGCTGCGGTGTTAGTTCTTTCATTGTAATATCTCTCCTTGCTGCGCCTTTTTCAGGCACAATTTATAATTATACTCGCCAAAAAGAGATATTTCAAGTGTTAATTGCAAATTATACTCATTTTTTTAAGCGTAGACTGAAAATATAAACAGGCCAGCGTGTTCCGGTTTAACCTGTTCTTTCCTTATTTAAATAGAGATAGTCTGTATGAATATTGCAAAAATTTTGAATAATAAAAGTATATATCCTAATGGAAATAAAATCAAACCTGATAGACTATTTAGCTTGTTTCTGCAAAATTATATAATATATTCTGATAGATAATTTCTATGGAGTGATTTTGCAATGTCTAAAGAATTAAACCAGAGATTTGGCAACAACTTGCGTAAATATCGCAAGGAATGTGGGCTGACGCAGGAAGAATTTGCCGCCCGGCTTCATATCAGCACGCCGTTTTATGCTAATGTGGAATGTGGGAATAAAGCGATGAGCATGGAGGTTCTGTATCGTTTGAGCCGGGCTCTGGACGCTAATCTTAATAGTCTGTTTGATGATGAGGAAAATGATACGGCTGCTATTAATGATATTGTTATTATGTTGAATAATGCGCCCAAACAGGATTTGGAACCTGTGAAAAATATGGTGCGCTGTTTGTTAAAGGAATTGGCCAAACAGAGAAAGAGTGTTAAAATTCAAGAAAGCGGATTATAAAATTGCAGCAGAATGATGTATATTTTTTATTTATATTTTAGGTATATTGCCTAAATTATTTGTTACAATTTTGTTTAAAAAATTATTTTATTGGAGTTTGTTGGCAGTATCAGGAGTTTTTGTACTTCCTAACCTTTTTTTCTTATTTTTTACGGTTTTCCCTAAATTATATTGAATTTGTAACAGGAAATCATGATATCTTTATATCAAATTTGTTACAATGATATTGCTTTTATCGCATAATATATTGTATAATTGAATTAAGAATGATTATTGTTTTAATCATATATAAAGGAGGTTGTTTATATGGACGCCCATTTGATATGGCGAGATGATTTTAATATTGGTGTGGACATTATTGATAAAGAACATCAACGCCTTTTTAAGATTATCAACAAACTTTTTAATTTTAAGGAAGAAGAAAAAGATAATGAGTGGATTTGTCAGGAGGGTATTAAATTCTTCAAAGGGCATATGTTGAAGCATTTTGCGGAAGAAGAAGCCTACATGAAATCCATTGGCTATGACGGGTATGAACAGCACAGGCGTATACATAAAAGTTTTCAGGAGCATACCTTGCCGGCGCTTGAACAGGAATTGGAACGTACTGAATATTCTGATAGCGCTGTGGAGCATTTTCTCGGCGTATGTGCGGGCTGGCTGGTTGGTCATACTAAAACTGAAGATTTAGCCATTGTTGATAAACACCCCAGAAAATGGGAAAATTTACTGCCAAGTGAAGAAATTACGGCCATGCGCAAAGTAATTGTTCAGTTGGTTTTTGATATGTTTAGGCTGGAATCACAAATGATAAGTGACGCTTATAATGGTGAAAAATTTGGCCGCGGTGTTTATTATCGTCTGGTTTATGGCAAAGGCCATGATGATAAGATACTGGAAGTTATTTTGGTTTTTGAAGAAAAATTATTGATTAACACGGTTGGTCAGGTTTTGGGGATTAAAACCAATAAACTGGACAGCATGCTGGTTAATGCCGCCAGACATACCGCCCGGCAGTTTGTGGGGCGAGTTATGGAACATTTTCCGTCTATGGACGGCTATGAGCTTAAGGAAGAAAATTTACTTTCTTATGACCGCTTCCAGAAGCTGTTGGAAAAGGAGAAATTGCAGGTCAGTTTGTTGTTTAACACTGGCGGCGCCGGCTATTTTGCTTATTGCGTAATCTCGCCGCATCTTTTGGAGCAGGGTGTTGGCGAGGCTTTAGAAGAAGAATACGCCATGGACGAGGTTGAGCGATATCTTATGCGTCGCAACAAAACGCAGGATAGCGACGATTCCCGGTTAAAGGTGCTGATTGTGGACGACTCCTTAACGGTGCGCCAGAGCATGAAAAAGCTTTTAGACGAAGATTATGATGTGTCGTTGGTGGATTCCGGTCTGGCGGCCATTCGGGCTATCACTCTTAATCGGCCGAATTTAATTTTGTTGGATTATGAAATGCCGGTTTGCGATGGTCAGCAGACATTGGCTATGTTGCGCTCTGACCAGACCTTTGCCGATATTCCGGTTATTTTCCTGACCGGCCGCAGCGACCCGGAGAGTGTGCGTAAGGTTATGGTGTTGAAACCGGCCGGCTATTTGTTGAAATACCTGAAGCCGGACGAAATTAAGAAAAAAATTGACGACTTTTTTATTGCCAGAAATGAGTCAAGCATGGCTTAAAAATTTTTAGTTGAAATAAACGCCGCCTTTCCTTTGTTAAGGAGCGGCGTTTAATAATTTTAAAAATTTGCTTTGGAAAATCTTCAACCGACTTGCTTTTTTTCACAGGATAAAGCCAGCTTGCTTTGGTTATCGTAATAAAAGCAGGCGCTTGCTGGAAAAGCGTTTGCCGGAAATGGTGCATTAATAATGAAAGCATGGAATAGGGCAAAAGGAGGTGTTAATTTGTCCAAGGCAAATTTTGGCAAAAATTTTGTGGTGAATTTACGTTCAAGCTTAGTTTTTACAGCTTTATTATTTTCTATGCTGATAACTGGCCTGTTGTCACCACAAATTTCTTTAGCCTATGATGTGGTGGCCGGTGGACAATCTCTTGGTATTGTGCTGAAAAGCGAGGGCGCGATTGTGGTTGGTTTTACACCGGTTCAAACGGCAGACGGTCAGGAACTTTACCCGGCCAAAGACGCCGGAGTGGCGATTGAGGATATGTTGATTGCCATTAATGATAAGCAGGTTAGCTATAATCAGGAAGTTGCCGATTTGATTGATGAATTGGGGCGCAAGGGCGAAAGCGTTGAGCTGACGTTGCGCCGGGACGGGGCTTTGAAAAAGCTTAAAGTGGAGCCGGCTTTGTGTGCGGAAAGCGGCAACTGGCGCATTGGTCTTTATATTCGCGACGCTAACGCCGGAATTGGCACGCTGACTTTCTATGACCCGGCCACGGGCGCTTATGGCGCGCTGGGTCACCGCGTTGAGGATAACAGCGAGGGCGGCGCCGATTATCTGGGTCGTGTTTTGGCGGCACAGGTGCAATATATTCAAAACAGCGTGGACGGTGAGCCCGGCGAAAAAGTCGGCGTTTTTGACAGTGATGCGCTGAATGGTACAATTAATAAAAATTGTGATTTGGGTATTTATGGTTTGTTGGATAAGCCTGTTAGCAATGAACTTTATCCGGATTTATTGCCGGTGGCCAGCGCGGACGAGGTTAAGGCCGGCCCGGCTACGATTTTGACCGTGTTGGAGGGCGAAACGCTGGAGGAATTTGAAATAGAAATCAGCCGCGTTGCCCCGCAGAAGCATGCTTCGGACAAGGGTATGGTGATTAAGATTACCGATGAGCGCCTGTTGGCCCGGGCCGGCGGTATTGTGCAGGGTATGTCTGGCAGCCCGATTATTCAGGACGGCAAGCTGGTTGGTGCGGTTACGCATGTTTTTGTGAATGACGCCAGCTCCGGTTATGCCTGCTTTGCTGAATGGATGTTGGAAGAAGCGAAAGAACTTTAACCGGCGCTGTCGGTTTGGCAGGGTTTGGCGGCGGCAGAGCAGCCGCCCTGCCTACATAGTTGAAAAATGCAGACAAATGCCGCCTGCCGCTGAATGTTGTTGAACGCCGTTGAATGGAGTTGAATGCCGTTGATAATTTGGGGTTGTGGAAAAATTTTGGGAATGTGGATAAAAGTTTGATAACTTTTGTCGAACCTGTGGAAAAATATTGTTGAAGTTTGTGGCATGCTGTTAAATTTTTGTTAATAGTGTCGAACTGTATAATATATAATCGAAAAACGTCTAATTTTTGCGAATAACCAGTGGAGGAAAGTCTTTAGGGTTGTCGAAAACTTTATTACAAGATTAATCTTCAAAAATATTTTTAATTTATAGTAAAAGCTACTTTAAAGGCCTATAAGGTGTAAAATGAAACAAGAACCTTTTCAGGGCTTAATCTCCTGGTAGCATTTGGAAAGGAAAGAAAATTATGATGGGCGAAAATGGCAAAACTAAAATTAATGTGATGTTGGCGGACGATAACAGAGGTTTTTGTGCGGAGTTGAAAGAATTTTGGGATATGCATGAAAACATAAATGTCTGCGGTATTATGAACAATGGCGAACAGGTGCTGGAGCAGCTGGACACACTGAAACCGGATATTATTGTTTTGGACGTGGTTATGCCGAAAGTGGACGGTTTTGGTGTTCTGGAGGCAATCAATGAACGGCCGGAACAGCAGCGTCCGGATATTGTGGTGCTTTCCGGTTTGATGCAGGACGATATGATGCGCCGCGCTATTGAATTGGGCGCAAAATATTACATGATGAAGCCTATTGATTTTCAGGTTTTAACCAACCGCCTGTTGGCACTTAAATCAGCTCCGGTTAAGGCCAGCACCGGTTTTTCACCGATGGTGCGCAATCTGGATATTGAAGTGACCAGAGTTATCCAACAGATGGGCGTGCCGGCGCATGTTAAGGGCTATCAGTATGTGCGCGACGCTATTATTTTGGTTGTGGAGGAAATGAACCTGCTGGGCGCTGTAACCAAAGAACTTTATCCGTTGATTGCGGAGAAGTATAATACAACGGCCAGCCGTGTGGAAAGAGCAATCCGCCATGCGATTGAACTTGCCTGGGACCGGGGCAATGTGGACATGATGAACAAATTCTTTGGCTATACAGTAAATATGGAGCGTGGCAAGCCGACCAACAGTGAATTTATTGCTATGGTAGCCGACCGTCTGCGTATTGGCGAAAAAGTTATTTAAAAAAAGTTTATTTTAGGGATAGTGAATAAAAGTTCGATGTTTTATCAAATGCATTTTTTTCAATTTAATAGTAAAAAAATGAGCGAACCTGTTGGGTGATGCTCATTTTTTTTTGGTTTCAGCATATTTATTAAAGCCTGAATTTGATATTTTAATTGGTTTTAGGAGGGATTTTTGATGATTATGCTAACTGTTACCAAACCGCGCCGTAAATTAAAACGTCTGCTTAAAGGCGGCGCTTTGCTGCTGCTATTGGGTGTGGTGGTGCCGGGGATTTATCACGGCCTGCAAACCGTGGGCGCGATGAGCCTGTTCGCATCGGGAGAAAGTGTGCAGACTGAAACAGGCGCGCCAACGGAGCAGAGTGCGCCGCCGGAACAGGCTCCGGGCGACAGCCAACCGTTAAATAACGAAAAAAATGCTGCGGCAACGCTTGATGAACAGGCTGGCGCTGTGCCGACGGAAAATGTTCAAAATTCCGGCAATGCCGGGAGCGCCGGAGATGCTGAAAATTCCGGCAATGCAGAAAGTACTGAAAGCGCAGGGAGTGCAGGAACCATAGAGGGCACGGAGAGTGCAGAGAGTACAAAGAGCACAGAAAGTACAATAAATGCAGGAAATACGGAAAATGCAGGAAGTTCAGAAAGTACAGAAAGTACAGAAAGTACAGAAAGTACAGAGGAGGAAGTTGATAAGCCGGGGCTTTTGGAACGCCTGAAAGCGGTAATTTTTGGGGAAGAGGCGACGGTGCAGCCATATTAAACGCGAGCAAAAAGCAGGATATGGGCAATTTTTCACGAATAAGCATATAAAACAGGCCACAGCGCCATACTGAATAGGCAAAGGCATTGGGGGTTGATTTATATGACGGAAAAAAGAGTGATTTTAATTGTGCTGGACAGTGTCGGTGCTGGCGAAGCGCCAGACGCGGCGGCTTATGGTGATGTTGGCAGCAATACGCTGGGTAATATTGCCAAAGCTGTGGGCGGTTTAAACCTGCCAAACTTGCAGCGATTAGGCTTGGGTAATATTTTGCCGCTGTCAGGTGTGCCGCCACTGATTAAGCCGGCGGATTTGGCGCAGGCCGGAGCCTTTGGCAAAATGCAGGAGGTTTCCTGCGGCAAGGACACCACGGCTGGGCATTGGGAGCTGGCCGGCACGCCGCTGTTGCAGCCGTTGCCGACCTATCCCGACGGTTTTCCGGCTGATTTGCTGGCGGAGTTTGAAAAGCAGATTGGCCGTGGCACGCTGGGTAATATTACTGCCTCTGGCACGGTAATTATTGAGCAGCTGGGCGAGGAACATTTGCGCACGGGGCGGCCGATTGTTTATACCTCTGCGGACAGTGTTTTTCAAATTGCAGCGCATGAGCAGATTATTCCTCTGCCGCAGCTTTATGAGATGTGCGCAGTGGCGCGCCGTCTGCTGGTTGGTGAGCACGGCGTGGGGCGCGTGATTGCCCGTCCGTTTGTGGGTGAGCCGGGCAGTTTTCGGCGCACGGCCAATCGGCGCGATTTTTCACTGTTGCCGCCGGCCGGCAATCTGCTGGAAGCGGTGCAGTCGGCTGGCCTGCCGGTGGTGGCGATTGGCAAAATACATGATATTTTTGCTGACCAGCATATTGATTTCAGCTATCCTACGGAAAATAATGCCGACGGTATGACAAAAATTTTGACGGCAATGGCCAGTCACGCCAGCGGCCTGATTTGGGCCAATCTGGTGGATTTTGATATGCAGTTTGGGCATCGTAACGATGTGGCCGGTTATGCGGCGGCCTTACAGGCTTTTGACGCCTGGCTGCCGCAGCTTTGGCCGGCTTTGCGACCGCATGATTTGCTGCTGATTACGGCTGACCATGGCAACGACCCGACTACGCCCTCCACCGACCATTCCCGGGAATATGTGCCGGTTATTGCGCAGGCGGCGGCTATGCGCCATGGCGTGGATTTGGGCGTGCGCTCCTGTTTTGCGGATTTGGGCGCAACGGCGGCGGCTTATCTGGGGGCGGCGGAATTGCCGGCCGGCCGGAGTTTTCTGCCGGAAATAGGTCTGGCCTGATAGCAATTTTAGAAAACGGATAATGGGGGCGGCGATATGGCGGATAATTCTCTTTTAAATAGTAGATTTTCAATGTATGATTTGATTGCCAAAAAACGGGACGGCGGCTGTTTGCAGAGGGAGGAGATTAGCTTCTGGCTGCGCGGTATGTTGGACGGTTCGGTGCCGGATTATCAGACGGCGGCCATGTTAATGGCGATTTTCTGGCGCGGTCTGAATGAGGCGGAAACATTTGCGCTGACGGAGGAAATAGTGGCTTCCGGGGAACAGCTGGATTTAAGCGCTATTGAGGGCGTGACGGCTGATAAGCATTCTACCGGCGGTGTGGGCGATAAGACGACGCTGATTGCCATGCCGCTGGCGGCGGCCTGTGGCCTGAAAATTGCCAAGATGAGCGGCCGCAGTTTGGGCAAAACCGGCGGTACGGCGGACAAGCTGGCGGCGGTGCCGGGGTTTAAGCTGGATTTGACGGAGTCGGAACTTTTGACGCAGGTGGCGGATATCGGCCTGGCGGTGGTGGCGCAGAATAAAAATTTAACGCCGGCGGATAAGCGTCTTTATGCGTTGCGCGATATGACGGCCACGGTGGACTCTCTGCCGCTGATTGCCGCCAGTGTGATGTCGAAAAAAATTGCGGCCGGCGCCGGCGTGATTGTGCTGGACGTAAAATATGGCTCGGGAGCGTTTATGCCAGACGCAGCCAGCGCGGTGGAGTTGGCGCGTTTGATGGTTAAGCTGGGACGCAGTGCCGGGCGGCGCGTTACGGCGGTTATTTCGGCGATGGTTTCGCCATTGGGAGCCGCTGTGGGCAATGCGCTGGAGGTGGCCGAGGCCGCCGAGATTTTGCAGTCTGGTCAGGCGCGCGGCGATGAGGTTTCTGCGGACTTGCGGCGGCTTTCCGTGGTTCTGGCCGGTGAGTTGCTGTATTTGGGCGGTCTGGCGGCGGATAGGGCGGCCGGCTGGCAGCAGGCCGAGGCTGCTTTGGTG